>QHZM01000316.1 GCA_003224665.1 Acidobacteriota bacterium | reverse complement strand
GAACGGTCGGCACCGCGCGAGTGAACCAAGAACCGGCGGGGGCTTGACAAGTCCGAGCAAGAATGGTAGGCTAGTAATGTGGGCAAGCGGATGGCATCGCAGAGGGCAGGGGCTCGCGGACGCCGGCGTCATCAGGAGGGGCGCGGCGCGGCCTGCTCCGGCCGCGCCCCCATGGGACCCGGCCAGTCCTTTATTTTTCGAGAAAGAAATGGATAAAGGATGTTTTGTTAACGAACGAAGCCAATATCTTATTGAAAATAAAGGGTCGGCCTCAGAAAACGAACCCAAAACGAACCCAAATAGGGCGGTTTGGCATTGGCCTCGGGGACTGCCCGGAGCCATGATGTCCTCTCGACCGAAGCACCGACTTCCCGCGGCTCATCCGCCACAAGAAGCAGGCACAATCGCCGCCTAGTGGCGAAAGCGGATTATTCGAGGGCCGCGCCGTGGGCCTGCGCGCTGGGGCGCGTTATTTCCGGAGGCCGAGGTCGTGGGCGACGAGGAAGTCCACCGCAGGCGCTTTTGCCCCGAGCTGCCGCAGCAGGGTCGTTACCTGGCCGCGATGGTAGGTCTGGTGGTTGACCAAATGGAGCAGCGTGCGCCAGAGCGGATAAGTCCAGGTCTCGCCATTCAAGTTGACGTAAGTCAGGGGACGTGGCAGAACGTCTTCGCTCACTCCGGCGAGATACCGTTGCATGTCCCGCTCGACAACCCGCCAGCGGTCTTCGACGGCGGCGAGTGCGGTGATCTCCCACGCGGGCATGCTGCGGGGCGTGTGGCCTAGCCAGCGCTCGAGCCATATCCACTCCGCGCCGACCAGGTGCGCCAGCGTGTCGCGGAGCGAGGAGAAGCTGTTACCCAGCGGGCGGAGGAACTGCTCGGGCGTGAGCGTGGCGCAGGCCTCGAGCTGGCGGTCGCGCGCCCAGTAGTTGTAGTCGAAGAGTTCGCCGAGGACGGTCAAGCTGATCATGGGCTCCTCCATGGCAAAGAGTAATGCCGGAATCCGGGCCGGTCAATTCAGAGGCGGGCGCGTATTGCCCGTGAGCGGGCCGTTACCGGGACTTTGAATCTTCGAGTTCGGGCTCCCCGGAGGCCGGCGGCGGAAACTGCCATTCGACCGTATTGACGCCCTGCCCGGTGTCCTGGACGAAGAGCAGCGAAGCACCCGGGACACTCTTGATGAGATCGAGGCCTCGCTCTCGACCGAGGACGCTGACCGCCGTGGCCAGGCTGTCCAGCGGCGTCATGCAGGCTAATGAAACGAGTGGGAGATTTCTCCGGCATTTCAAGCGATGCGATGCCGATGCGCCAACCCGCTTTGCCCGGAGGCGGGCTGCCCGTGACGACGTCACCGCCCGCAGCAATGAGAGCGCGGGCGATGCCGTGTCGTTTCAAGACCACGATAGCTTCGTCCGCGGCGTAGCCTTTTCCGATGCCGCCGAGGTCAAGCTGCATTCCAGGCTTCAAGAGCTGGGCGGTGCGGGCGCGTGGGTCGAGCAGCAGCTTCTCATGGCCGACGAGACGTAAAGCTCGGGCCAGGCTTTCCGGGTCAGGCAGCTCGTGCTGGCGGCGCGCCCTCCGCCAGAGCTGGACTAGTGGTCCCACCGTGACGTCAAATGCGCCGCCGGACTTCTCGGCCACGTCCTGAGATTTCTCGAGAACGCGGAATAAGTCCCCGCTGATAACAACGGGGGGGCCGGCCGCGTGGCCGCACAGCAACATCAATTCGCTCTGCGGGTTATAATCGCTCATGGTATCATCCAGCGCCGTGATCCGCCCGAAAGCCGCGGCGGAAGCCTGCTGGGCGGCAGCCTCGTCCGGGGCGAAGAGGACGATTCTGAAGATCGTGCCCATGTGGGGCTCGGAAAATTCAAAGTGGGTGAGTTGCGGAGCTCGAGAGGCGACGCCCAGCGGGACTGCCAGTACCAAGCCTGCTGCAATAATTGGCTTCAAAGTCATGGCAGGGCTCCATTATCTCCCGCGAAGTGCCGGCCTGAAAAGCGCGCCGCCGAATTGAGGTTGCGAGTCCGTGATCCGCGTCCGTTGGGTCTGGGTGGGATTATTTGTCTGCGCGATGCTCGCGGTCTGGAAAGTTCGCGCCCGCGCCACGAGGCCAAAAGGTCCCTCTGACCCGCCGGAGTTGAAGCCTTATGTTGAGTTGATCCCCGGCTCCGACGTCAAATTCGAGATGTTGCCCATCCCGGGCGGCACGTTCAAAATGGGCAGCCCGCCCGGCGAACTCGGCCGCTCCGATGACGAGGGGCCGCAGCACCCGGTCACTGTCCATCCATTCTGGATGGGCAAGGCCGAGGTCACCTGGGACGAATACGATATCTTCGCCTTCAGTCAGGACATTTACAAAAAGCAGGAGCTGGGCGTGAACCTCGCCACCCAGCCCGATAACGAGAAAGCCGCGGACGCGCTCACCCGCCCTACGCCGCCCTACACCGACGAAACGTTCGGCTTCGGACGGAAGGGACATCCCGCGATCAACATCACGCACCACGCAGCCGTGGAGTATTGTCGCTGGCTTTCGGCGAAGACCGGGAAGACTTACCGGCTACCCACCGAAGCCGAATGGGAGTACGCTTGCAGGGCGGGGACCGAAACGACATACTTCTTCGGCGACAACTCGGCAGGCGTGGGCGACTACGCCTGGTACATGGAAAATTCCGGCGCGCGGCCCCACGCCGGCGGACAGAAGAAACCGAGCCCGTGGGGACTTTACGACATTCTTGGCAACCTCGCCGAGTGGTGCCTGGACCGCTACGACAAGGATTTTTACGGGACGTTCAAGCCGAACGTTCCAACGCTGCTGCCCGTGCTGCTGCCCGGCAAGGAAAAATTTCCCCACGTCGCCCGCGGCGGGTCGTGGGACGACAAGCCGCCGCGCCTCCGCAGCGCAGCGCGGCGCGCCTCGAACGAGGATTGGATCATCGAAGACCCGCAGCGGCCGCAAAGCATCTGGTGGCTGACGGACGCGCTGTTCGTCGGCTTTCGCATCGTCCGGCCGCTCGAAGAGCAGGACAATCTAAAAGGTTTCCGGTCTCAGGTGACAAAGTACGATTGAAGAACCAGAGCAGTCGAGGAGCGAGCCGGGCGCCCGCTCTTTTCATGAACTTGCTATTCCAGGAATGAGACTTACACATATGGAGGACAAAAAGATGGGCGATGAAACCAAGAAGGAAAGGCCCCGGGCTTCGCGGCGAGACTTCCTGAAAAACTCTGCTGCGGCGGTGGTCGGGGGAGCGGTGGCCTCGCGCCTGGGTTACGTCCCGGCGGTGCACGCCGCGGGAAGCGACATGATCAAAATCGGCCTCATCGGTTGCGGCCAGCGAGGCACGGGAGCCGCTGAGGACGCGCTCAGCTCCTCGCGGGGCGTCAAGCTGGTGGCAATGGGTGACGCCTTCAAGGACCATCTTGATACCAGCCTCGACGTGCTGCTCAAAAGCAAAGTCGCGGACAGGGTGGACGTCCCCGCGGACCGGCGCTTCGTGGGTTTCGGCGCGTTCGAGAAGGTCCTGGCCAGCGACGTGAACTACGTCATCCTGGCCACTCCGCCGGGATTCCGGGCATGGCACCTGAAGGCCGCCGTGGCGGCGGGGAAGAACATTTTTGCCGAAAAACCCGTGGCCGTGGATGGCTCAGGTATCCGCATGGTCCTGGAGGTGTGCAAGGAGGCGAAGGAGAAAGGGCTCGCCATCGGCGTGGGCACGCAGCGCCGCCACCAGACCGGCTACCTCGAGACCCTCAAGCGGATTCATGACGGTGGGATCGGTGACATCGTGACCGTGCGCGTCTATTGGAACCAGGGGCCGATCTGGGTCCATCCCAAGGAGGAAGCATGGAGCGACATGGAGTGGCAGATGCGCAACTGGTACTACTTCACGTGGCTCTGCGGTGACCACATCGTGGAGCAGCACGTGCACAACCTCGACGTCGCCAACTGGGCGCTCGGTGCTCACCCCGCCCGCGCGGTGGGCATGGGTGGCCGGCAAGTCCGCACCGACCCGGTTTACGGCAACATTTACGACCACTTCGCGATCGATTACGAGTACGAGAGCGGCTGCCGGATGATGAGCATGTGCCGGCAAATCCCCGGCTGCGAGAACAGCGTTTCCGAGGCTCTCCACGGGACGAAAGGCTTCTGCCAGGCCAACAAGTACACCATCACCGGCGAAAAGAGCTGGCACTTCGAGGCGAAGGACAGCCTGCCTTACGTCCAGGAACACACCGACCTCATCGCGAGTATCCGCTCCGGCAAACCGTACAACGAGCTCCAGACCGTCGCCGAGAGCACGCTGACGGCGATCATGGGGCGCATGGCGGCCTACACGGGGCAGGCGGTCACGTGGGACCAGGCGCTGAATACTGAAGAAATCCTGATGCCTTCCAAGCTCGAATGGGGACCGCTGGCGGTTGCGCCTGTCGCCATGCCGGGCAAGACCAAGCTGGTCTGATCAGGACGGCCGGGGCAGGCCCATCGCCTGCCCCGGGCTCCTGGAAAATTCCAAAGGTAAGTATCATAGCCCTGGATATTGCTCTTTTTGTGTCGCGGGGCGAGCCGTCTTCGAGGACGATTAAGCGATGACAAACTTCCTGAGCAAGTGTTCGGGTCATGCCTACGCATTAATGCGCATCGTGGCGGGCTTTATGTTTGCCTGCCACGGCGCGCAGAAGTTGTTCGGGGCGCTTGGCGGGAAAGTGGCGATCCACGACCCCTTGGCACTCGTTGCGGGGATCGTCGAATTCGGCGGCGGAAGCCTGATCGCCCTCGGGTTACTGGCCGTCCCCGCC
>QHZM01000340.1 GCA_003224665.1 Acidobacteriota bacterium | reverse complement strand
GCTGAACAGCAAGAATCCTTCGTGAGTCCAGATCGGCCCCTCGACGAACTTAAAGCCTCCGGCCACTTTCTGAATTTCCGGATTGGCCGGAATGATCCCGTCGAGCGCGGGGTCAACGTGAACCACCGTTCCGACGTTCCCGGTCTGGAGTTGCGCGCCTGCCATGGCAATTGCCATCGAGAGTATCGCAATGATCGAATAATGTTTCATGGGGAAGATTTTCCACCTCACTTTTGTGGAAGTCGTCTTGAAAAATCATGCCGTGCCGCCGGGGTGAGGGCTTCAACCCCGCGGCGCGTTATCACGCCGAGCTTTTTTTCTCCACCAGGTATTTGTCCATCCATTCAAGGATCAGCCTTCTCATCTCCGGGGTTTCCTCGTGACCGCAGTCGAAGAGTTCGATCCGGCAGTCGTCAGACTTGCCGTGTCGCCGATAAAGCGGCAACAGGTGATCGCGGACGCGCTCGACGCCTGCGGGTGGGGTCAAGGAGTCCTTCCGGCCGTTCACGCTCAGGTGTGGCCGGGGGACGATCAGCTCGTTGATTTGAGCGGTGTTGAAGTGGTTGAGCAGCGATGGCACGTAGTAGTAAATTCCGTGGCCCTTCAGGCCCTGCTCTTTGATCAACTCGTCGTAGTCGGTCAGGCAGCACACATCCACGCAAAGCCGCAAGCGTGGATCGAGCGCGGCGAGCCACCATGCCTTTGTTGCGCCCATGGACATGCCGAAAGCTCCGAGGCGC
This sequence comes from Acidobacteriota bacterium, assembly GCA_003224665.1. Classification (GTDB taxonomy): domain Bacteria; phylum Acidobacteriota; class Terriglobia; order UBA7540; family UBA7540; genus QHZM01. The sequence continues at coordinate 5,025 of QHZM01000340.1, read as the reverse complement.
CGGGCGTCAACTTCGGGCCGGCTGGCGAGGTAGGAGAGGGCACGGAACTCGTCAAACATCATCATGCCGAACAGGACCTGTCCCCTCCAGAGCATCAGCTTGAACGCATCTTCCTCTCCGGTGTGGCCGTCTGCCTCGCGTTTCCGCTCGCCAAAACACCAGCTATCAATCGCCAGCGTCACCAGTCCCTTCTCGGCGCAGACCGGAGCGTAAGCGGGCTGGACGCTGCCGCCCCGCAGCAATTGTTCTTTGCCCAGGTCGTACTGGCCCCCGTGCCAGTGAATGTAAAGCAGTCCGGGGGCGGGCGTCTGGCGGCGGTCGGGGATCAAGAGCAGGGCGGGGACTGGCTCGACGCCATTCAAGTCGAGGAGCAGACGCTCGAGCGTGTAGCCCTCGCCCTTCTCGGTCTTGAGCAGCGTGGCTGGCTGCGGCTCGTGGCTCCACGGCAGGTCTCCAAGCAGGCTCCAGAGTTCCGCGCGGCGTCTCTCCTGGTAAATGCCGAATTCTTCCATCGGTCCCCCCGGACGTGCACCCTGCATCGCTCCGGCCACGGGCCGCGCAGCGGCGAATCCCATCAGGGCAGCGGTGCGCTTCAAGAAATCGCGCCTGCTTGGCGGAACGGATAACTTTGGCCGTTGCACGTTCAGCCCCCTTCGAGGTGCCGGTCGTTCCGTGCGGCACCCGTTTACTACGGCCCGGCCTCCCAAATGTCAACAGGAATTCGTGTGGCCTCGAGAGGCGCGCGCTGCGGCGGGGCGGCGCGCGAGTCAAGACGGCTCAAGCAAAGGAAGTTGGTCAAGCCACCAAGCCGGCGTCGCCGGTCTATTTTACCTTCGGCCCGCCCATCGTGGCGCGCGTTCTACGCCAGGGCGTGTTCGTACTTGCAGGTTTCGTTGGGGCAGTAGCGGCGGGCGCCGGACTTCTTCGAGAACTTTTCGAGCAGGATGGGGGAGCCGCAATTCGGGCAGGGCTCGGCGACGGGCTTATCCCAGACGGTGAACTTGCAGTCCGGATAGCGCGCGCAGCCATAAAACGTCCTGCCTCGCTTGGTGTGGCGGACGACGATCTCTCCTGTGCAGCCTTTTTCCGGGCAGGGTATGCCGAGCGTCTGGCGCTTCACGAATTTGCAGTTGGGATAATTGCTGCAGGCCGTGAACTGGCCGTAGCGGCCGTGCTTGATGACCAGGTTGTTCCCGCATTCGGGGCATTTCTCCTCGAGCGGTGTGTCGCCTACGGCAGTTGCGACGCCTTCTTTCATCACAATCTTCTTCGTATTGCGGCACTCGGGGTAGCCGGTGCACGCGAGGAAGTACCCGAAGCGGCCGCGTTTCACCGCCATGGGCTTACCACACTTTTCGCAAGTCTCGGCCGGGACTTCAGGAGCGGGCGGGCCGGTGTTGCCGTACTGGGCGGCCAGCTCGGGTGTCAGGTCGCGCGTCCCGTCGCAATCGGGATATCCCGTGCAGGCGAGGAATTGCCCGTTGCGGCCCAGGCGGATGACCATGGGCTTGCCGCACTTTTCGCACTTCTCGTCGCTCGGGACTCCCTCGCCCTTCAGGTCGGCCATTTCGCGCTCCGCCACGCGAAGGTCCTTCTTGAACTTTTTGTAGAACTCGTCGAGCGCCTCTTTCCAGGAGAGTTTTCCCTCCTCAATCTCGTCGAGTTCTTCTTCCATCCGCGCGGTGTAGGTAACGTCGAAGATATCGCTGAAATTTTTCACCAGCAGGTCGCTCGTGACCATGCCGAGTTCGGAGGGGTAGAAGCGTCCCTGGAGTTTCTCGACGTAGTCGCGGTTCTGGATAACCGAAAGGATTGTGGCATAGGTCGAGGGCCGGCCGATGCCCTTCTCCTCGAGGGCTTTGACGAGCGTCCGGCCCGGAAGCCATTGAACTTTTCCACCGAACCCGTGGCGCGCAGCAGGTAGTCGCCCGCGCCGATTTCGATGGTGGTCTGGTCGAAGAGCGCCGGCTTCATCTGCGAGGCCACGAACCGCTGCCAGATGAGTTTGTAGAGTTTGAATTCGTCGGACCCCAGGAACGGGCGAACGGACTCCGGCGTTCGCTCGACGGAGGACGGACGAATGGCCTCATGCGCGTCCTGCGCGCCTTTCTTGGACTTGTAGCGGATGGGCTCGGGAGGGAGGTAGGCGTCGCCGAAACTCTTCTGGATGTAGCCGCGGACGGCACTGAGAGCGCTTTCCGCGACCCGGGTGGAGTCCGTCCGCATATAGGTGATCAGGCCGACGGACCCTTCCTCACCAAGCTCCACGCCTTCGTAGAGCCTCTGCGCCAGCATCATCGTCTTTTTGGCGGTGAAGTGCAGTTTGCGAACGGATTCCTGCTGGAGCTTGCTGGTGATAAAGGGCGGCACGGGGTACTTCGACTTTTCGCGGGTCTCGACCGAGCGCACCAGGAACTCGGCGGACTTGAGCGCCGCCACGTGCTGATCGGCAGTCGTCTGGTCCGGGATTTCCAGATCCTTGCCCTGGAGCTTGGCGACGCGCGCGTCAAAGGCAGGGGGATGCCTGCCTTCGAGGTTGGCCAAAATCGTCCAGTACTCGCGTTTCTCGAAGGCCTGGATTTCGCGCTCTCGCTCGACGATCAAGCGCAGCGCAACTGTCTGGACTCGGCCAGCGGAGATGCCCCGCTTTACTTTTTCCCAGAGCAGCGGGCTGACCTGATAGCCGACCAGCCTGTCCAGGATGCGGCGCGCCTGCTGGGCGTCCACCAGGTGCGCATCGATTTCGCCCGGATGCTCGAAGGCCTCCCGCACCGCCTCGCGGGTAATTTCGTTGAACAGGACGCGGTAGAACTTTTTCTTTTTCGAGTGTAGCAGGTCACGCAGGTGCGCGCCGATGGCTTCCCCCTCGCGGTCGGGGTCGGTGGCGAGGTAAATGGCGTCCGCCTTCGCCGCCGCGGCCTTGAGCTCCTGGATGGTGCGGGCCTTCGACGGGATGATCTTATACGTGGGCTTGAAACCGTTCTTCACGTCCACGCCGAGTTCCTTCTTGGGCAGGTCCTTCACGTGCCCCATCGACGCTTTCACGGTGTAGTCCGACCCCAGGTACTTGTTGATGGTCTTGGCCTTGGCCGGGGATTCGACGATAACCAGCGATTTACCCATAAGGAATATTTTTAAGTGTTCAGCAGCGCCTGACGGCTTCGGCTCCTTTCGATTTCGGTTCGACCCTCTCTACGATCCGTCCTCTCGGCGCGCTCCCGGGCAGCAGCGCGTCCCGCCGCTACAGTTTGCGGATGAAATTTTTGCCCGGTAACTGCCGGATCAAACCGCTCATCTCGAGTTCGAGCAACGCCGCGAGCACTCGCGGCGAGGAGAGCGAGACGGAGCCGGCGATCGAGTCCACGAATAAAGGCACATCCGGTCTCAAGACCTCATACACGGCTTTTTGCTCCAAAGTCAACGACTGATCGAAGAGCGACGGCGCGTCGGGTCTGTTCGTCGCACGTTCCGATGCCTCCGCGGGCGGCAGGAGTTGCATCCGAATTTCGGCGGGAAACTCTTCGACGACGTCAATCCAATGGTCCACCAGCTTGGCCCCCTGCTTGATGAGGTGGTTTGGACCGAAACTCTGCGCGGTGGTGATATTGCCGGGGACCCCGAACACTTCGCGGTTCTGCTCGCTGGCCAGGCGCGCGGTGATCAGGCTGCCGCTGTACTCGGCCGCCTCCACGATGATCACGCCCAGCGAGAGGCCGCTGATGATCCGGTTCCGGATGGGAAAATTTTCGGGCGTGGGCGCCGTGCCGAGCGGAAATTCCGAGACCAGCGCCCCGCTCGCCAGGATTTTTTCCGCCAGACGTTTGTTCTCCTTCGGGTAAATCACGTCAATGCCCGACCCGAGGACGGCCACGGTTTTGCCGGCTCCTTCGAGCGCCCCGTGGTGGGCAGCCGAATCAATTCCGCGCGCCAGCCCGCTGGCGATGACCAGTTGGCGTTCAGCAAGGTCCCGGGCCAGGCGCCGCGCCACCTGGAGCCCGTAAGCGGTAGGGCGGCGAGTCCCCACCATGGCGACGGTGTGCCGGGAAAGGACTTTCGAGTCGCCGCGGACGTAAAGCGCCAGCGGGGGGTCGGGGATCTCTCTGAGCAAGGGCGGGTAATCGGCGGACCCGGCCGTCATCAATTCACAGCCCAGCTTGGCCGCAGCCTCTATTTCCTTTTCAGCTTCCTCAAGTCCCGCCTGAGCGAAGATCGCCTGCGCGACTTGCGCCGGCAGTCCGCAGCTTTCGAGCTCCGTCAGCGAAGCGTGGTAGGCTGCTACGGGCGAGCTAAAGCGCTCCATCAGCTTGCGGGCCCCCCGGACGCCCAGGCCCTCCACCCGGCCGAGAGCCAGCCAATATGATGTGTTTTCGTCGTTCAACTTTGCCGAAACTGCCTCAGTGCGGCGTGACGCGGGCGTCATGCGGGTTTGCGTTCCAGCGGTCTCGTCGAAAGCCGCGGAACGCGGAGCAGCGCCTGCACGGTTCTCTCAACCCCCCTAACATCGCAGAACTTGAGGCCGGAGCGCAAGGGTCTTTCGTGGACGGGAGCTCGAAGCCTGCTCTTGCCGGGTTTGACGGAGGTGGTCTCGGAGGTGAATTCAATTCCGGGCCACCCGCCGGGCTAAAAGCCTTTTGAGACGTTCAGCCCCATCTCGGCCTTGATGTATCGAGCCGACTGTGGGATGATTCCGGCCGGACTCCGGCTTGGCGAGATCGGCCGGGCAGCTTCCAGCAGAAAATTTGGAGGATGAATATGAAAAAGAAGTTCGTACTCGTCACCCTGGGTGCAGTGGTTTTTCTGATCTTGAGCGCGTTCGCCGCCGCGAAGCCCGAGGGCAAGACCTGGACAGGTTGGATCAGCGACAGCGGGTGCGGGGCCAAGGGAGCGAAAGCAGAGCACAAGGGTTGCGCTATCACCTGCGTGAAGCAAAAAGGAGCCAAGTACGTCCTAGTGGACAGCAAGACGCAGGCGGTGGTCGCCATCAACAATCAAGATGCGGTGAAAGAGGACAACGTCGGGATGGAA
>QHZM01000339.1 GCA_003224665.1 Acidobacteriota bacterium | reverse complement strand
AGCGAGTGAGCCGCAGACCCGTCGAAGGGGTCAGGCGGAAACCCCAGAGAGGTCTTGAGCGCAGAGTGAGCGTCGGAAGGAAGTCGAGGCGTTCGGAGAGCGCGGGGGTCCGGAAGCTTGGTTCCGTCCGTCCCATCCCGGCTGCGGAGGCATCAAAAGAAAAATACAGCGGCGCTCGCCCCACCTGTTGGTCCGTTCCCGAAAACGAAACACTGGGTGTCTGCCGGATGGCGATGGAATTTCCCGTCGCCCCGGCGGCCGCAGGACAATTCTGGCTCCCGGGTGTCGTGGATGTTCCGGAGACTGGCGCCGCGCACAGGAAGTTCTGGTAACGCGACGCGTAGAAGTTCAGGCTGTAGGCGTCAAAACTCTTGGTCAGGAAACCCGTTTGATGGAGCTCGGAAGTGACGGCCTGGGTGAAGTTGTCGCTGAAGGTCTGGCGAAAGGCCAGCGGGGTGATGTAGTCCACGTCCACCACGCCGCGGAAGCCGTGTCCCAGGTCTTTCGCCTGCCCGACGGCGCGCAGGCTGTCACCGGGCGCGCGCAACTGGCGGAGCGGGCCGCTTCCTCTGTCGTTCACGCCATAGTAGTCCACCCTGATTTCGCTGGTGGAGCTCGGCCGAGCCCTGAAACGCCCGCTGCGGCTGAGCCCGCGGATGCTGTAATTCTCCACGCCCAGCAGCAGGTCGGCGCTCGGGTTGATCGCCCAGAAGAAACCGCCGCCCACAATCAGTCCTTTTTGAGACGAATTGCCGATGTGCGGCAGCAGGAACCCTGTCTGGCGCGGGGTGCGCGAGATCGAGCTGACGAAAACGGGAAAATAAAACAGTGGGACGCGGACCAGACGGAAGACGTCCCCGCGCGCCACCACCTTGTCGTCCACTTTCACCCGCGCCTGTGAAGTGGCCACCGACCAGCCTTTGGACTCGCATTCGCAGGAGCTCACACGGCCGTCGTGGACCAAATAAGTGTCGCGGTCCAGCTGCTCGACTTTTCTGGCTTGCAGGTAAAACGGATTTTCCGTCACGAGCATTCGCGGCCGAGGCCGCACCGAAGCGCGGAAATACCCGCGAACCTTCAAGTAGGTCCCCTTCCGCGTTAGGACGTTGTACTGGGCTTCTTCTGCCTCGAGGTGCGCGTCAGGGTCGGTATAAATGACTTGCCCTCGGGCGGTGATGTCGCCGGTGACGGTGTCGTAAGTCGCCTCGTCGGCCGTCAACTTCGTATCCTGATACGTTACTTCCACGTGGCCGCGGAGGTGGTACAGGTTCTTGTCCTTCTCCTGAGAGTCGGCGCGGATGTTCAGCAAGGACTCCGGCTCTTTTTGGGCGACAGGCGCGGGCTGTTGTCGCCCCGCTTCCACGCGAGCGGCGTGCGACGCTGAAACTGCCGCGAACATTGACAACCAGCCTGCCCCGGTGACCTTCGCGAGATGGACCAAACGAGGGCTTCGAGAGCGGTGCATGATCGAGCGCAGGAGAGCCATTTTACTCGAAAGACCTTTGTTCTTCCGAATGAATTTGTTAAGATGCGTGCGATGGGAGTGATAGCTGCCCAGAGGGTGCTAGGCCCCCGGTGAAGTGCCCCAAGTGCGGATTCGTAAGCTTTCCCGGACGGTCCCACTGTAAGAAGTGTGGTCACCAGTATGTCGCGTCACCCGAGAAAGCGACTCCCGGCGCAACTCTTTCCCTCTTCTCCGGATCGCCCGTCTTTTCCAACCAGAGATTAAGTCCCGCCGTGACCGATTCGGGCGCAGCCGCGCCTGAGACACCCGACCCGAAAGAACTGCCTGTCGTCGAAGCGAGTGCGAAGGAATCCGGCGCGGAGATCCGGGACGGACGCCCAATATCAACAGAGGCCGACGGAGCAATCGGTCCCGACAGCTCGCGCGGGGCAGCTCAAGTTGGCCGAGCGCCAGGAAACGGGACAGACGCCGCGCCTGAACCAATTCCCGCCTGGCGGGAGGAGCTTACGGAGCGAGTCGAGAGCTTCCGCCGTCGCCGGGCCCGGCTGCGGGAGGGGCCCGATTCCAGTTTAAACCTCGACTTCAATTTTCAGGAGGCGAGCGGCGACGTGGCCGAAACGGCCGTCGATGCCGAGGCACTCTACTTCCCGCAGGACGAGCCAAACCTGGACGTTTCGCTGGCATCCCCGGCTTGCCCGGAAATCGACGCGCCGATTCTGGACTCTCTTCCTCTGGAGAGGGAGGAAGCGGAATTCGATACGCGCGGGTCAGCGAGCGTTGAGACGAGCGAGGACACTCCCGAGGAAAGCGCCCCCGTCGCGACGACGCTCGACATCGTCATCGAGTCGCCGGAGCCTTCCCCGCGGGCGGGGGTTCGAGTTGCTGTTCCGCTACGCTTGCCGGTGGCCTCGCTCGGCCGGCGATTCCTGGCCGGGCTGGCGGACGCCCTGGTTCTGCTCGTTGCCGCCGCGCTGTTTGCGGCGGTTTTCTGGCGCGTGGGCGGGCGAATTTCCGCTCAGCCACTCAATATTTTCGTTTTTGGTTTTATCACCGCTTTCTTTATCTTTGCCTATTTCGGACTGTTCACGGCCCTCACCGCGTCCACTCCGGGACTGCTCTGGATGGATCTTGAAGTCTGCAGCTACGACGGTTCTCGGCCGAGAGCGGTGCAATCGTTTTCGAGAGCGTTCGGCTACCTTGTCTCCCTGGCCGGTCTGCTGCTGGGATTCATCTGGGCGCTCGTCGATAGCGAACGGCTGACCTGGCACGACCGCATTTCCTGCACTTATATAACGACCTCTTCGCGCCCAAGCGCATCATGAAATCAAAGGCCCCTGTCTTGCGAACGCAGGGAGCTTGAGTATTCCTTGGCAGGCCCGCAATGGGAAAGGGACGCTTCCTCAACCAGAAACTCGGCAAGCGGAGGAGCAGAAAAACGGGGCTTCTGAAAACCGCACTCGCCGCCCGGCGAGCGAACCCTCGCTCGAGCCGCTCCGAACAACGCTTACCGAAGAAAGGCTTCTCCCGCGAAGAGAAGGCCTGAGCTCCCTCCGGCTAGTGCCGTTCCAACTTAATGGGCCGAAATGCTTGGGCCGAGGCCACGTCCATGCAGAACCACCGGATCGCTAGGTCGGACTTGCCAAGGCTGGGGACATGCGGCATCATGGCAGAAGAGAGGATACGGTCATGATTTTTCATGTCACGCTGGAACCTGCTGAGGACGGGTGGATCGTCGCCGAATGTCCCGCCCTGCCGGGGTGCGTCTCTCAGGGGAAGGACGAGAAGGAAGCTCTGGACAACATCAAAGAGGCCATCACCGCCTGGCTTTGGGCGGAGGACCAGAAGGCCACGGCGCAACTCAAGCCCGGCCCGGACCAGCAGCAAATTGTGGTGGCCCTGTAACTCGCATGGGCAGACTCGCCAACATCTCAGGGAAGGAAGCTGTCAAAGCTTTCGAGAAGGCAGGCTGGCGGGTCGCGGGTCAGGTCGGTAGCCATGTGGTGATGATCAAGACGGCATTCGCGCCA
>QHZM01000338.1 GCA_003224665.1 Acidobacteriota bacterium | reverse complement strand
GTTCGGGAGGTCTGTCGTAAAAGCCACGACGTCGGTCTCAAAGCCGTCGAGCTTTTCCATTTCGAGCGCAGGCGTATCGCGGACGAACTCGAACTCGCACCTGCCCCTGAGGAGCGCCTCGATTTTGTTCCGAAACTCCGGAGCGCCGCGCACCGTGCGGAAAAGCACTTGGGCCTCAGCTTCGTCGGGCACGATATTGGCTGCCCGGCCGCCCGAGATTACGCCGATGTTGGCCGTCGAAGGCCCGAGCAGGGGGTCCCTCGGGAGAGGCAGTTTGCGCAAGTCGCTTAAGAGCTCGAGGAGCTTATCGATTGCGGACTCGCCCAGATGCGGATAGGCGGAGTGGGCCATCTTGCCCCGGGTCCGGAGATCGACTCGCAAAATCCCCTTTGTCCCCAGGGCCAACTTGTTGTCCGTCGGCTCGCCATTGATCAAATATTTCGATCCCCGCGGCGAAAGGTTAGCGGCGCGCGCGCCGTCGCTCAGGGTTTCTTCTCCGACCATGAACAGCAGGCCGAACCCCTCCACGCCTTCATTCGCCAGCCGCTCCGCGGCCACCACCTGGCTGGCCAAGATGCCCTTGGCGTCGCACGCGCCCCGGCCGTAGATGTAGTCGGCATCTTCGCGGGCGGGAAAGAACGGGGGAACGGTATCGAAGTGAGTACTCAAGACAACTTCGGGCGCGCCGCGCGTGGCGAAAACATTCGGGCGGCCGGGCGTGACCGGCTGAAGCTCAACCTGGAACTTCCTTTGCGCCAGGTAGTCCGCGATTAATTCCCCGCAGGCCTTCTCGTCGCCGGGGCGGCCCCCGGGGTTCGAGAATACCCGCTAGACGTTAGCCCAGTGCGAAAAAGGGCGTCAAGCCAATTTCCGCGCCCTGCGGCGCCGACCAACGCATGAAAATCGGCGACCACAGAATGTGGAGGGCCCGCGGATCTACGTCTAATCTATTGATGTCAAAGGCCTTAAAGACAGAATAATAATCTCAGTATGGGGCAAACTCGAGCCACCGTCAATGCATCCAGCCTAGCATAGCGGGGAGTGGCAAAAGACGCTCAGAGGTGCTAGGCTTCTTTAAAGGCTCAAGATGAGGGCTGAGTGTTTAAGGAGGGGAAAATGAACCGCGCGTTTCGGTTCACGTTCACTAGCCTCGTCGCGATCGCCGTCAGTTCGGCGGTCATGTATGGACAAAATTCGGGAAGCGCTGTCGGCCGCGCCGCACCCACCGGGTCAGCCTCGATCCAGGGTCAAATCGGGAGCGCGGCCCCTGCGACCGGCGGCGTCGGCTTCGCCCCATTTGTCCAGCCTTACTATTATCCCACATTCAGTTGGTTCGGCGCGTACGCTTCCCCGTTCCTTTATCTCCCAACGCCCCCGCCCGCGCACTCATATCTTCCGAACTACTGGTGGCTGGGAGGATACCCGTCGGAAGACCCTCGGCAGGAAGGCTATAATCCGCAAGCAGGCTATCCCGCGGATACGGTGACAACATTGCTGCTCGTCACGTTTCCGGCGAAAGCGCGCGTCACCCTTGACGGCGTCTTTGTCGGCACGTCCGATTTCCTGGGGCCGATCCAGCTCCCCGTGGGTGAGCACTCGCTGCGCGTGGAAGCGGCCGGCTATGAACCCTCTGAAAAAGTCCTGAAGGTTGAACACCCGGACCTTCAACAGCTCGAAGTCCGACTGAAGCCTTCGGCCCGCAACGGCAAACCCGGCCCACACGCGTAACTCCACCCGCGGTGATTTGCGAAAGATTGCGGGGGATGGAAATTCGCATCCCGCCAGCTTACCCACGGTCACTCTTCTACAATTCGAGGCAAGCTCCCCCCAGCCGATTCACGATAGAGTCGGTCGAAGGAAAAGAATGACCTCTTCCAGTTATCGGCGGGCCTGGTTTCGGGTCTTTGTGCCCGTGTCGTTCTTTTGTCTCAGCGCGACAGTTCAAGCCCAACAGGCCGGTGCAACTCCCGGAGACGCAGCGGCCCGCGCGGTCGTCCAGCTCCTGGCTATCGGACCCGGCGCAAACTATAACAATCGGGAATGCGGAGGAACGGGATTCCTGATTAACAGCGAAGGTGACATCCTGACGAATGCGCATGTGATCGAAGAGGCTCACCGGTGTCTCGCGGGTGACGCGAGAAACAGGATCATGGCAAAAATTTCTGTGCCGACTGGTTCGGCCGCCCCTGCCGTTTCTTGCGATGTGATAGGCCTCGACGAAATTCACGACCTTGCTGTGATTAGACCCGAGCGACCCTTGCCCATGCTCAATGCAGGAGGGCAGCGGGCGTTTTTAACGCTCGATTCTTCGGACGCGCCAGAGGGCACGCGGGTCTCCGTAACCGGGCATCCACACTTTGCCTGGAACCCTGTCACTGAGTCCGGCAAGGTGGTCCGCCGCTCGCGCCTGCGCCTTAATGAGACGAGCGCGGAACCAACCGAAGTCCTGATCCTGGACGTTGCCCTCCGGCCCGGAAACAGCGGCAGTCCGGTCTACCGCTCCGGGGAAACTGGTGTCGTGGGGATCGTGGAGCGCCAGGAAAGATTTCAATCCGAGTATACGGTCGCAGTCCCGACGCGCTATGCCATTGATCTGCTGAACCGCTACCGAGTGGCCTGGAGCGCGACCTTCGGGTCAACTCCGCGGGACGCTGTGAAGCCGGGCGGCGCCAGCGCGCCGTCCGTTCCTTCCACTGTTCAACCTTGAGTACTCCCGGCTAGCCCCGTCAGGCACCGCGCTCTCCCCCGAGTCGAAATCCCGCTAGCCAAGGCCCGAGGGCTCAAGTTATCCTTACACTTCAGCTCGAACCCCTCGACCGAAAAACCGAATTTCGAAGCGGAGCCGTGCCGGCGAGAATCTATTTCATCAAGGGCGACATTACCGAGATGGCGGTGGACGCGATCGTGAACGCGGCCAACACGGACTTGGTCTTGAGTTCGGGCGTCGCCGAAGCCATCCGACGCAAGGGCGGGCCGCGGATCGAGGAAGACTGCGAGCGTATCGGACCGATCGTTTTGGGCGAAGCAGCGGTCACGACAGGGGGAAGCCTGAAAGCGCATTACGTGATCCACGCTGCAAGCATGCGGCTCGGGGGCCGGGCAACCGCCGAGGCGCTCCGGCTCTCGACCCGCCAGGGCCTGCTGCGCGCCGAAGAGAAAGCTATCAAGAGCATTGCCATCCCCGCCCTGGGTACGGGCGCGGCGGGCTTTCCCCTCGAGGATTGCGCGCAGATCATGATGAAAGAAGTGCTCGACCACCTGAAGTCGCGCAGCAGCCTGGAGAAGATTTATTTTGTGCTCTACGACGACGCCGCGCTCCAGGTCTTCGAAGAGACCTACAAGAAGATGACTGCGCGCCCAGCGAGCGAGGCGACGTAAGCTGGGCGACCGGGTCTCGGGACGGACTGACTCGTGGCGGAAAACGACTTGCTCGATAAGGTCGAAAAAGAACCGGGACGTTACAATCACCCCTTCTTTCGTTTCACCGCCCAGCCAAGCGAACTGGGAGTGGTCCTCGCGATCATCATCGTGCTTCTCAACTCCCGCTGACCACAAGCTCATAACCTTGTCTGAGACGCCACTGAAAACCTACCTCCTCGAAACGATAAAAAATTCGGGCCCGATCACTTTCGAACATTACATGGGCCTGTGCCTGTACCATCCCCAGTACGGCTACTACATGCAGGGTCGCGAACGGACGGGTGTCCGGGGAGACTTCTTCACGAGCTCCGACCTCCACCCGGTCTTTGCGCGTCTTGTCGCGCGTCAGGCCGCAGAAATGTGGGAAGTGTTAGGAGGACCTGAAAAATTTACGTGGGTCGAAATGGGTGCAGGCAGGGGCGTGTTCGCGAGCGACTTTCTCGACTGGGTGAAGCGTGCGCTCCCGAAATTCTCGGCGGCTCTCCAATACGTCATCACCGAGCCGGGAGCGAGAAACCGGGAGAAACTGCTCGGACGCTTCAGGGCCGAAGGCCTGGAACACTCCGTTGAACTCCGCTCGGACATTGAGGAGCTGGAGCCCGTTACGGGCTGCTTTTTTTCGAATGAGCTGGTCGATGCATTTCCTGTCTCCGTCGTCACACGTTCGGGAGGTCACCTCAAGGAAATCTACTTGACGATGGAGGGCCAGGGCCTTCGCGAAAAACCGGGGCCGATCAGCAACCCAGGCGTCGCGGCTGCCGTCGCTCGTTACGCCAATCAGCTCGAAGAAGGTCACCGCGTAGAGGTGTGTCTGAAGGCCGAGGAGTGGATCCGCTCGGTAGCGGAAAAACTCTCCCGCGGTTTCGTCCTGACCATTGACTATGGCGACGCGGCGGAACGCCTGTTCACGCCGGACCGGCCTTCGGGCACGCTCATGGCCTATCACCGCCACGTGGCCACCGAAGGTCTTTTCCTCGCTCCAGGTGAG
>QHZM01000337.1 GCA_003224665.1 Acidobacteriota bacterium | reverse complement strand
AGGACGTCCGAGCGCCCCAGCAGCCGCAACATTGCGAACTGACCCGGACGAGTCGCTCGAGCTTGGCGTGGGGAGTGGAGACCGAGGAGGAAGTGCCCACCCGTGAGAGGTCGGTTTTCGACCACGGTCACGGTCTCATCGAGCATCGGCTTCATCATAGCAGAACTGCCGGAGGGCGTGTAGGGCGCGGGCCAGCGGGCCAGCTTGGGCGGGCCCGCCGCCGGCCATTGCGTCGTGCTCTGTCCCTGCTCTACAAGTGCGCTTCGATCCACCGGCGGATGTGCGGGATGGACGTGCGGGGGAATTTGTGGGGAGAGTTGTAGAAACGGAAGTCAAGGGAAGCGGCGCGTTGGGCGAGCTGCCGCCGGAATTCCAGGTTCTTCTCGCGCGAGTACCACACGTCGCGGGTCGCGGCGATATGCAGGACGTCCGTCTGGGCCGGCCGGTAGCGCGGGTTCTCGTTCCAATCGCTGGGGACGCCGCCGCACACGCCGATTGCCCCACGCACGCGCCGCGGGTGCGCGAAGACGAAACGGTAGTTATACGAACAGGCCTGCGAAAAACCCAGCAAAAAGACGTGCGACCGTGAGGCGCGGTATTTCCGAGTCGCCAGCTCGATGAGCGCACGAAGGTCCGAGTGGTGCAGCTCGATGGACTCGCCCATCTTCCACGTCGTCCCCCAGCCAAACCCCACGCGGTAGCTTTTCGGGTCGTCGCCGTAGTTGATGAAAAACTGGTTCGGCCCCTGGAGCGTGATGACCACCATTTTCCCGTTCGCAATGCGGCGCGCCACGCGCATCATGGAGCCTTTATCGCCCTGATAGCCGTGCAGGGCAATCAGGAGCGGCCACCTTTTTCCGCGATTGACCCCGGTCGGCAGTTCCAGGTCGAAGGTCCTGCGGATGGGGGTGGTCAGGAAGAGTTCCATCAGCCAGAGAGAGTTTCGGGAGCTACCGGCGCATCGTGACTCCGCGCTTGACCAAGGGGAGCGGCCTCCACAGCCGCCCGCTTGTTTCAAGTTGCTGCGCCATCCCTTCGATTTTAGCACGCAGGGCGCCACAGCCAGCGCCAAGGTGACGCAAGCCCCCGGCGGGAATTCGCGACGGCCATGAGGCGCGGCGGTGGGGCGGAGGCATCTATGAGGATTTTGCCGAGCGCCAGCCGCCTCCGCCCGCGAGCGCTCCATTTTGAGCTTTCTCCGCGTTTCGCGTTAGAATGACGGCAATTCTACTATGGCGATTTTGCTCAGGGGCCTGTTCATCGTGGGTCTCGTCGCGCTCAATGCTTTTTTCGCCGCGTCCGAGTATGCCCTTTTGAGCGTGCGCAGGACGCGTCTCGAACAGCTCGCGAGGGAAGGCGAGGCGCGGGCCCGGCTGGCCCAGTCGCTCCTCGAAGACATCGGGCTCGTGATTTCGGGGACCCAGCTCGGCGTGACCGTCGTCAGCCTGCTGATGGGCTGGCTCGGTGAGGACCTCCTGGCGGGCATCATCGGCGAGTGGCTTCAGGGCCGCCTGACCCGGTTTGCCTCCCTGGCCGTCGCGCACGTCGTTTCCGTTACCGTGGCTTTCCTGATGATGACCACATTCCTGATGGTGCTGGGAGAGCTCGTCCCCAAGGCCCTGGCTTACGCGCGCGCCGAGCAGGCCGCCTTGCTCGTCGCCCGGCCCATGGCCCTCTTTCTCCGCTTGAGTTTCTACCCCGTCCGCGCGTTCGACGGCCTGGGAAAACTCGTGTTGCGGCTCCTCGGCCAGACCCCCGGTCGCGGTCATGTGGCCCCACACACTCCGGAAGAAGTGAAGCTGATCGTTTCGGGCTTCCGCCGCCGCGGCCTGCTGAAGCAGGAGCAGGAGGAGATGATCCGCAGCGTCTTTGACCTGCACCGCGTCCTGGTGCGCGAGATTATGGTGCCTCGGCCCAAGATCACCTGCCTGCCCTTGAAGGACGATTTGAACGCTCTGCTCGACCGGGTGGTGGAGGACCAGCACTCGCGCATCCCCATCTACGAAGGGTCTCCCGATCACATCATCGGCATCCTCTACACGAAAGACCTGCTGCGCGTCGTCCTGGAGCGTCGCCGGCAGGGCACACCCCTCTACGCCCCCATGGATTTGCGCCAAATCCTTCACCAGCCCATGATCGTCCCTGAAGCGATGCCCCTCGGTCGCATGCTGGAAGAGGCCCGGCGCAAGCACTCTCAAATGGCCCTGGTCGTGGACGAGTTCGGGACGTTCGTCGGCCTGGTGACTATCGAGGACGTGCTGGAACAGATTGTGGGCGAAATCCACGACGAATACGACCGCGAGGAGAAAGAGATCCAGAAGGTCACCGACACCATCCTCGAGGTGGATGCTTCCGTGAACCTCCGTGACCTGGCGGAGGAATACAAGATTGTCCTTCCCAAGGGCGCGGGCTACGAGACGCTGGCGGGTTTTATCCTGTCGCGGCTCGGATTTATCCCCAAGGGACGCGAAAGCGTCGTTTACGAGGGGCGCCGTTACACGGTGACGGAAATGGAGGGCCGGCGTATCACCAAGATGAAAATCGAGAAGCTCCCGAGCGCCGGACCCGAGTTGAAGCCCGCAGGCCCTTTAACCAAATAGCCTTCAACCGCTCTCGCCCAGCATCACTCCGACTTCCACGCCGCGCCCGACGTTGAGCGCTTTGGCGGCCGAGCCGCGATTCGCGCAGATCTCGAGGAACCCGGAGCTTCCGAGAATCGCGAAGACTTCCGAAGGCTTGCCCATCGAATAGGAGGCATTTAGCCGGCTGATCTCGTGCTGGTTGATGATGATTTTGAAAGGCGGGGGATTTTCCGTGAAGATCTGGGGGACGTCCTCGGGAGTGATGTTGGTGATGATGTTCCCGAACTTGTCCACTTTCAAGATAACGCCTTTGACGAGTCGCTCGTCCACTCGCTTCGGCTTGGGCGAGGTGAACTTGGCGTAGTCCGTGACCGGGTCGCCGAATTTTTCGGGCGCGACGCCCTTCGAAAGCCAGCCCGCCACGGGAGCAAAAACGTCCCGGCCGTGGAAGGTCTTGCTGATCGGGTTGAGAAAATAGTGCTCGGAGGTGATGTGCCGAACTTCCACGCCTTCTTCGCGCTCGAAGACGAGCGA
>QHZM01000336.1 GCA_003224665.1 Acidobacteriota bacterium | reverse complement strand
GAGAAGCTGCGCCCGACTTCACGGTTCCCCTGCTCGATGGGCAGAGGACCGTGCGGCTGAGCGATTTCCGAGGCCGCCGCGTGCTCATCTTTACCTGGGCATCGTGGTGAATCTGCCGGACCCAACTGCCGGTCTGGCAGAAATTTTACGAAGCTCACCGACAATCCGATTTCGAGATTCTCGCTATCGCCATGGACGCCCAGGGCACTGAAGTGGCGCGGCGCTTCACTGAAAGCGCGGGCGCGAAGTTCACGACGGCCATCGACCGCGCCCAGGGCTTGTGGGAACTTTACGGGTTTAACGTCGTCCCCAACGGGTTTTTCGTGGATGAGCAAGGGGTCCTGCGCTACATGAAAATCGGAGGCTTTGACGTTCACAACGCGGAAGACGCTCAGGCGATTGAAAGGCTCCTCGCCTCTGCGCCAAGCTTCGGCGGCGCCGGCGCGAACGCGGCCCCAAAGACAGAAACACTCGAGGAAGCCGTCGAGAAGGCGGTTGAAGATTGGAGGAAAGACCGCCTGAACCTCGACCGGCTCCTGACTTTAGCCGAGCGCCGCGCGGAAGCAAAGCAATACGCCCAGGCCCGCCGGGACTTTGAGACCGCGCTCAAAATGAATCCGCGATCAGCGCGCGCCTTGATGGGCCTGGCGACGATTTATCTCGACCTCGGCGAGCGGGAAAAAGCGCTCGAAGCCCTGAAGAAGGCCTGGGCGCTCGACCCGGAAAACTGGATCATCCGCAAACAAATCTGGGCTGTCGAACACCCCGACCAGTTCTATCCCGCGATCAATTTCGCCTGGCAAAAAGAGCAGATCGAGAAAGAAGACGCCGCGCGCAAGTGAGGCTCGCCGCGACGGCGGAAGAATCCGCGACTTTCAAGGAGTCCGATGGAACCGAAAAAGGCCTTCAAATCGTTCCGTTATAAAAACACCCTGGTGTGGAAGTCCGCGCGACGCGGAATGGTCTCCGCCCTGGGCAAGCCGAGCCTGGAGGTGGGCAGTCCTCCGGAGTTCAGGGGAGAGCCGGGCATCTGGACGCCGGAGGACTTGCTGGTGGGGGCGCTCAACTCCTGCCTGATGCTCACGTTCCTGGCGCTCTCCCAGAGCAAGGGACTGGGGCCGCTGGGCTACGAGAGCGAGGCCGAAGGCCTTCTTGAGAATGTCGATGGCCGGTACCGCGTTACGGAAATCACAGTCGAGCCCCGAGTAGCCGTGAAGTCACAGGCAGACCTTGAGGCCGCGCAGAAGATCATGGAAAACGTCGAGCCCAATTGTTTCATTTCCAATTCCATCAGCGCCAAAGTCAAACTCTCCCCAGAATTCCGGATTGACCCCACCGACTGAATTTGGTCGCGACGCTTTGATCTTACTCGCCAATAAACGGTCCGCGGCTTTTCCTGGGCGAAAACAGACAAGCCGCAGAAGAACAGGGCTGCTTGCTGGAGACGGTTGAATACATCCACATGAATCCCGTGCGGCGTGGCCTGGTTAAGCGTGCGGAGGAATGGAAAGGGTCGAGCGTCCGTGACTGTGCGCAAGCCGCCCTCGCGTTGCTCGGCACTTGCCACTCTTCACTGTACTTGGCCGTCACTCGTCACCGCGTTTAGGAGAGAAGAAGCCGCAGGCGTCCTCTAGTCTGAGCGTCTCGACGCGGCCGCCCCAGGTCCCGCACACGTCCGGCTGGCTGAGAGCGGTAGCTCTGCGATTCCTAGAGGAGGCTAAAATCGGCGAGCCTTCATCGCTCGTAGACCTCACTTCGGTGGCGGATTCGCGTCACCTCCACCAGAAGTTGCTGGTCGTCGACGGTGTAGACGACGCGGTAATCGCCCACGCGGACCCGCCACTGGTCTTTGTACCCTTTGAGCTTCTTGCAGCCTGGCGGGCGGGGATTCTCGGCAAGTGCCATAATCTTGCGGTCGATCCGGGCAAACAGCGCATCATCGAGCGCATCCAGTTCCTTCCCGGCAGATGGCTTTATTTCGAGAGAGTATCTAGCCACGCTGATGAGTGCCCTTCAATCGGCTGGCCCGGTATTCCTCGTAGGGAATGCCCTTTTCCTTGCGGCGCGATTCGGACACGAGGACATCCCAGAAATCCTCCCAGAGCGCCCCGTGCTTTCTGAGATCAATCTGCACGGCGACTTTGCGCCCTTTAACGTCGGTTACGAACTGAATTCCGGTCATGGCTTCATTCTCCTTCCCAAGCGCTCGAGAAGCGCCCGGGCCCTACGGTCAAGTCCAGCTACGTATGATAACATCCTCTTATCATACGGTAGAAAAGAGCGAGAGCGGAGTGCCTCCGTTGTTCCAGGAGGGCTTCGAGGCGGGCTGAAGATTGACCGCGTGCGGTCCCGCTCTGATCGGGATTTCACGATTGACGCGGCATCCCGCAGCGCGGGACTGCCGGCCGATCCCGCAGAGCGGGACCCGCATCTGAGGGAAGAAGCCGCAGACAAACCCTGTCTGCGCTGTTCTCGCTATGGACAGGATGCCGTGAGCGCAGAGACACGCGTCGAAGCGGGCAGCGAAGGCCCGATGCCAGCACAAATGGGGTGCGCATACATAAAAGGTGATGTACACGCCACCCGCGGACGCAGTCGATTCAAAGCAGCTTTTCCAGGTCCTCGGGACTCAGATCGGCGTCGAGCAAGATGCTCTTCAGAACTTTCGGGTGCAGAATTTTCGAGGTGTGAAACGGAACCGTAGCCCTTTTGCCTGCGGCATTCTTGTAAATCTGGTGGCTGCCGCTCTGCCGGGCCAGTGAGAATCAAATTCTCTCCAATACGCCGGCAATCTCGCGGGCTGTGAGGCGTGGCAACTTCGGCATCAGAGGGCGATTTCAACGGTGGAGAGGCTCACGGATACCTTTTGCGAAATGTCTTCGCCGTCCGCCAAGCGATCTTCGACGTGCAACCGGATGGCGTCCTTGATGTTCGCAATCGCCTCTTCGTAGGTCTCCCCTTGGCTGTAACAGCCTTGGAGCGTGGGGCAGGTGACGTAATAGCCGTCTTGGTCGCTTTCGACGATGATGGGAAGCGTCAGGTGTTGCATGCAAGAAGTATAGTCCTGTCACACAGCAAGCGACAAACAGTTCTTCATTCTGCCTCCTGACTTCGGCTTTTTCATTCTG
>QHZM01000335.1 GCA_003224665.1 Acidobacteriota bacterium | reverse complement strand
AACACGGAGCAGGCGGTGAAATATGCCGCGGGGCTCGGCCTGCCTGTCATGTACGTGACCGAAGACACGACACGCGCCCGCCCGGAGGTCATCAGGAAACTCTACACGGCGGCGATTGAGTGCGGCGCGCGGGCTATTGCGGTGTGTGACACCGTGGGCCATGCCACGCCGCGCGGGGTGCGGGCGCTCCTGCGGTTCGTGATTGAAGAAGTCGTGAAGGCCACACGCGAGAAAATCCGCGTGGACTGGCACGGTCACTCGGACCGCGGCTTAGCGGTCGCGAACTCACTCGCAGCCTTCGAGGCCGGAGCCGATCAGGTCCACGGCGCCGCGCTGGGCATCGGGGAACGCGTAGGGAACACGCCCATGGATCAGTTACTCGTCAACCTGAAGCTGATGGGCGCCATTGACCGCGACCTGACGCGCCTGAAGGAGTATTGTCAGGCCGTCTCGGATGCCGTCGGCGTCGCCATTCCGCCGAATTATCCCGTCGTGGGCCGCGACGCTTTCCGCACAGCGACGGGCGTCCATGCCGCAGCGGTCATCAAGGCCTACAGGAAAAACGACGTCGAGCTGGCCAACCAGGTCTATTCCGGCGTGCCCTCCCACTGGTTCGGCATGGAACAGAAAATTGAAATCGGCCCCATGAGCGGCAAGTCGAACGTGCTTTTCTGGCTGGAAAAGCGGAGTATCAAGCCCACTGACGAGCTGGTGGAAAAGATATTTGCCCGCGCCAAGCAGGCCGACCGGTTGCTGACCGAAGTGGAACTCCTGGAACTATGCGGCCAGCCTGTCCGGTAATGTCGCGCCCCTCCTTTCGGCCGTTGCGGCGCGGGCGCGTGGCAGCTTCGTCTCTCGAAACCCTAAAGCGACCCGTCCGGCCTCTGGCGCGTGTTTCGCGCGCCGCTCCATCAGCTTGATCCAGCCTTTAAGTTCATCCCGCGGGAGTGAGCTGCCTTGAGCAAACGGGCGAAAGCGGAAGCCCTCTTGGTCGTCGTGACGTTCATCTGGGGCTGCTCATTTGTTGTGGTGAAGGCAGGCCTTCGGGACGCCTCGCCGCTGGCGTTCCTGGCCGTACGCTGCACGCTGGCCGGTCTGTTGCTGCTCGTGGTGATGGGCTGCGGGAGCAAGAATCGCCCGGCGCTGGGGCCCAGCCTGGTCCTTGGAATCTTCCTCTTCGGCGGATTTGCATTCCAAACGTCGGGCCAGTTTTACACGACGCCCGCAAAGTGCGCCTTCATCACGGGGTTCAGCGTGATTCTGGTGCCGCTCATTTTATGGGTGTCGGGAGGGCGGTTGCGCTCCGCGAGCTTCGCGGGGGCGGGCTTGGGACTCGCGGGAATCTACCTGCTGGTGCTCCCCTCAGGCCTGGAAGCCGTCAACCGCGGCGACCTGCTGACGCTCGTGGCCGCGGTTTTCTTCGCGCTGCACATCGTCCTGGTGAGCAGATACACACGTCGCCACTCGTTTCTCCGCCTGGTCCCCGTTCAGGTCCTTACCGTCGGCCTGTTCGCCGCCGCCGCGTTGCCCCTGGACGGGGCGGCCAAGCTGCGGTGGACGCCCGGCTTGCTCCTGGCCTTCGCCTACACTTCGGTTTTTGCAACGGGGATCGCCTTTTCCGTCCAGATCTGGGCGCAGCAGTACACGCCGCCCGCGCATACGGCTTTGATATTCGCCCTGGAACCCGTATTCGCGGCCTTCGCGTCGCGGGTCGCGATGGGGGAGCGGTTGGGAGGCAAGGTCCTCGTCGGATCGGCTTTGATTCTGGCCGGCATGGTTGTTTCGGAAATCTGGGGAGGGAGCGATCCCTCGCCGGTAGAGGGCTAGGAAAAGTGAAGCTTGCCATCGGGGTCCGCGAGTCCTGGGCTCGTGACCGCATTTCGGGAGTAGTCGCGCCAGGATGATTCCGGCCGCTCACCACGCATTCAACTATACGTCTCAAGCCCTGAGACCCGAAATGGGGGGAACGCCATGGCGCAAACGGGCATCGAATTAAGGTATAATTCCGGCACGGGTACGAGGCGCCAGAGGCCGGTTGAGCTTCCCGATGGGAGGAAAGAATGAGGACTAATGGCCGTCGAATCTTGCCAGCCTTGGTTGTTAGCGTGACGCTGGCGACGGGAATCGTGATCGGAAGCCTGCTTTCGCGCGGAGTCCGCGCTGCCAAAACGTCCACCGGCGTCTCGGATGCGAGGCCCCTTACGGTCGCCTCCCCCGCGGAGCTTTCGAATTCTTTCGCGAAAATCGCTGAGCTGGTCGAGCCGGCGGTGGTGAACATCAATACGGAGTCCACGGTCCACGTCACTCGCCGGCGGTTCCGCGCTCCGGAAGACTCGCCCTTCGATGACTTCTTCGACAGGTTCTTCCAGTTCGGCAATCCCGACGGACCTCCGGGCGAATTCAGGCAGCAAAGCCTGGGCTCGGGAGTCATCCTGGACAAGAGCGGCTACATCCTGACGAACTTCCACGTCATCACGCAGGGTGCGGAAGACAAGTTGGTGGACCGCATCAACGTATACCTCCACGGCGACGAGGGCACCAAGTACAAGGCGAAAATTATTGGCACTGACAAATCGACGGACCTGGCCGTGATCAAGATCGAGGCGGGCAGGCCTTTGTCAACCACCCCGTTGGGCGATTCCGAATCAATGCGTGTGGGCGATTGGGTGCTGGCGGTTGGCAGCCCCTTTGGCCTGGAGTCTACCGTCACGGCCGGAATCGTCAGCGCCAAGGGTCGCGATATCGAAGGTGGGCCCGAGGGCCAGTTCAAGCGCTTCCTCCAGACGGACGCTGCAATCAATCCGGGAAACAGTGGCGGGCCGTTGGTCAATCTGGCAGGGCAGGTCATCGGAATCAACACCGCCATCGCCACGCGGCGCGGCAGCTACGACGGCGTCGGGTTTGCCATCCCTTCGAACACGGCGCGGAAAGTCTATAACGCCATCGTGACAACGGGCAGCGTCCGGCGCGGGGCCATTGGCGTTACCTTCCGCAATGATAAGAATGCGGCGCTTTTACGCAGCTTTGGCGCGGACCACGGCGTGGTGGTCCAGAGCGTCGAGGCCGGCAGTCCGGCCGAGCGCGCAGGCCTGGCTCGGGGCGATGTAGTCATCACCGTGAACGGAAAACCCATCATGAACGGCGACGACCTGGTAGCCATTGTCTCCGACAGCGACATCGGGAGGAAACTCAAGATCGAATACCTGAGGGACCGGAAGGCGATGTCCACTGAGGTTGAGGTCGGCGACCGGAACAAGATCGCCGGCAACCTGCGCCGGGGTGAGGACCTCGAGGGCGGAGAGGAGCCCGGCGAAGAGGCCGGAGGTCCGCTGGGCGTCGCGGTGAGAAACCTCACCCGGGACCAGGCCCAGGAGCTCGCCGATGAACTGCACCTCGGCAGCCATCCACAAGGAGTCCTGGTCACTGAAGTCAAGCCGGGCAGCTTCGCCTCGGATTTGGGTTTGGTCCGCGGAGACGTCATCCTCAGCTTCAATCACAAGACGGTCAGCTCCGTGGAGGAATTCAACCGCCTGCTGTCGCAGATCAAGTCCGGATCGGACGTCCTCCTGCTCATCGCCCGGCAAACGCCCCAGCGAAAGTTTACAACCCTGTTCCTCGCGGA
>QHZM01000334.1 GCA_003224665.1 Acidobacteriota bacterium | reverse complement strand
GATGTCCGCGTACACCCAGACGCGCGTATGGTCCGCGACGGTATAGAGTTCCATTTCAGGAGTCACGTACTGGTTCGGAAAAACTTTCCGCTCGGTAACGTGACCGGTGATCGGAGAGTAGAGGATTAGGTCGCGCTTGACTTGGCCGGTCTTTTCAATCTCATTGATTTGGTCCTCCGAGATGTCCCAGAGCGAGAGTCGGCGGCGCGCCGCACCGAGCAAGGAGTCCGCGCCGGCCGCAACCTCCTGGATCGGGCTCGACCCGAGAGACTGCTTGGCCTTCAGCGCCAGGAGATATTCCTGCTCGGTAGCCACGACGTCCGGGCTGTAGATAGTGAAGAGGGGATCGCCCTTCTTGACGTGCTGCCATGTATACTCCACGAAGACTTTCTGGACCCAGCCGCTGATGCGGGCGTGGATGCGGGCGATGCGCGTTTCGTCCATGTCCACGCGCGCGACCGTGCGGATGACCTTCTCGATGCGGCGAAACTCCGCCCGAGCCGTCGCCAGGCGGATCAACTGCTGCTGCGCGGACGATATTTGTACCGGCCCGCGATCCGCCACCGGCTGCCCACCCCCCCGGGCGGACGCCGCTCCCGGCGTCGCGTCCGACGCATAAACAGGCACCAGTTGCATGCCGCAGTCGGGCGCGACGCCGGGCTTGTCCGACCGATAGGAGGGATGCATGGGGTCCTGGTAATAGAGGACCTTTCGCTCGCGCGGACCGCCTTCAGTCGAAAAACCCTGCGGCGGCTTCGCGAGATTGAAAATTCCCGCGAGTCTTGTCTTGACTTGGTCCCAGCGGACCCACGCCGGTCCCGCGAAGAGTGCGGCCGATGTAACGGCCGCAAGCGCCGCGACTCCTGCGAGGACCGTCAATCTCTTCCGGTTCGAACGGTTGTTTCCTTCCATGGCTCACCTCGTGCTATCGAATCAAATCCATCCCGGTCAGCTCTTCCAGGCGTGCCAGCGCCTTCTGGCGGTTTACCATTTGCTGGTGATAAGCGAGTTCGTAGTCGAGCACCGTCGTGAAATTGCTGAGCACGGTCAGAAAATCCGTCTTGCCCACCTCATAGGTCGCAAGCGACGACTCAAGCGCCAGCGAGGACTGCGGCACGATCCCCTTGGCGAAAAGCTGCATGAGCTGGTCGGTCGCCTGCACCTCGAGGAATTCCTGCTTCAGCCGGTAGCGAAGGAGCACGAGCTCGTTGGCTTCCAGGCGGCGAGCGGACTCCAGGCTGGCAGCGGCCTCGGCAATGGCCTGGTCTTGCTTGATCCGGCGGAAGACCGGCAGGGTCGTCGAGAAAGTCATGCCATACATGTCGGGCAGGCCGGTGCGTTGCATGTAGGTGTACCCGAGCATGAAGTTCGGCCTCACCTCTCTCTGCGCGAGACCCAGCGACAGGCGGCCACTCTCCACGAACGCCCGCTGGCGTTTGAGGACGGGATAGGTCGCCTGCGCAGCCGCGACCAGGTCATCGAGCGGGTAGGTGAGAACGTTCGGCCGGATCTCGGCAGGAGTCGCCACGGCCGTATCTACGGGCCGGTCGCGAAGGCTGTTGAGCCGTGCCTCAAATGTTCGCCGCGTCTGTTCGAGGAGCGTCCGGCGTTCAACAAGTCTCGAAAGTTCGACTTGCGCCTTCAGCACGTCCTGCTGCGCGGCCTGGCCGACGCCGTAGCGGATTTCGGCGATCTTCTCGAATTTCTCGAGCAGCTCATGGTCCTTGCGAAGCGTGGAAAGGCTCTGGTCGGTGAAATAGAGGTCGAAGTAGGTTTGCTTGACCTCCGCCGCGGCTCGCCGCTGGATGGCTTCATAGGCGAGCGATTCGGCGTCCGCTTCGCGGCCGGCGATCTCGGCACGCAGGCGTGTCTTTCCGGGATAAGGAATTTCCTGCTCGCCCGAAATCTGGCGCGCGCTCGATGGGTCGGCGCCCATCAAAGTGAAGGGCGGAAGGAGATTGCCGCCATAACTAACAGAAAGTTTTGGGTCGGGCCAGGCGCGCGCCTGAGAGATGCGTGCCCGCTTGGCCTCGACGGCGCGGCGCGCCGCCTGGACTTCCGGATTGCGTTCCAGGGCTTCGCGCACAAGTTCCTCGAGCGGGGCAGCGTCTGCCGACAGGGAAGCCCTATCGCGTGCGGCTGTTTCCGCCGCCCGGTACTGCGGGTTATTGCGCTCCGTCTCCTCGGGCAGCTTGGCCAGGGGTGTGGCCCCCTGAGCGGGAGCAGCTCCAAGGCTAGAGCCACTTTCGGGCGCCGCCGTTGGCGGTAATTGGTCTTGAGGCGAGCCCGCCGCGCCTCTCAAAAAACAGAATAGGACGATGAAGCAGACCCCAAGAGCCGGTATGAGACCATGCCCACACCGTTGTCCAAGATCTGACTTATTAACCATTCTCGGCCTCCTTGCCTGTGCTTTCGGGATCCCAAAAGGGCGCGCCCTTCGCCGGACGCGACTTCGTCGCCTGGCGCTGCGATTAAAGAGAAATGGCGAGCGACGCTTCTTCGCGTCCGCGAAAAGACTTTGGAAAGAGGTACCTAATCAGATCTGAGGACTAAATGCGGTAGGCGGAAGTGAGGTCGTACAAGGACCTGAAAAGAAATTTGAAGGAACTGAGCGTGGATGACGCTTCGGCCCACAGGTTCGCGCTGGAGACCAGGGGCCCAACATTGACACCGGCCGCGAGAGCGGCGTGGTGCAGATCGACAGCAAAGGGTTGGACTTTGGCGACTGGATAAGTGAGCCTTGCCCGGTTGCAACACTGGTCAGGGTTCTCCCGTGGAGCCGGGCTGTTTTCCGTCGCAGAACAGGCGTCCTGGTGAGGCGCGGTCTCGCTCGCGCGACAGGCATGGCTGAACTTTTCAGCCGCCGGCCGGCAGCCCTGCCGGTCGCAGCATTCCGCCGCGTCCACGTTCCCGGTGCTCCCGCAAAGCGGGACACAGGTGGTCCCTAGAACGCCCGTTAACAGCATCGAGGCTAGAATGCGGGCGTGGCATGAATGGCTAAACAGCCGTCGGGAGGTTCTTCGCATCGCCCTTAGGATACGATATAAAAACAAATTCCGCAAGCGATCCGCCAGCACTGTCCGCCAGCACAAGCCCTGAAAAGAATAGGCGCCGACTTCACGATGCACGCCTGGCAAGCCGCTGAGAGAGCTCCTTCACTTTCCCAGCCAACTTGGGCAGCCTGGACAAATGCGAGTAAATCTTCTTGAACTCGCTGAAGGGCCGAGCGGGCGTGCCCCAGACTGCGCTTCCCTTTCGCACCACCTTGCCTGGAAGGACTCCGGCCTGACCCCCGAGGACGGCGTTGTCCTCAATTCGAACGTGGTCGCCTAGTCCGACCTGCCCGCCCATGACCACGTAGTCTCCGACTTCTGCGCTTCCGGATATCCCCGTTTGCGCCGCGATCACACAGTGACGGCCGATCCTGACGTTGTGAGCAATCTGGACCAGGTTATCAATCTTCGTGCCTTCGCCGATCACCGTCGTCCCGAGTGACCCGCGATCGATCGTCGTGTTGCTGCCGACCTCGACGTCGTTTTCGATAATCACCTGGCCGAGTTGCGGAAATTTCAGGTGACGGCCCTCCGCAAAGACGTATCCAAAACCGTCCGAGC
>QHZM01000333.1 GCA_003224665.1 Acidobacteriota bacterium | reverse complement strand
ATATCGCGGATGCGATGTTCAGCCACCTCGCTGATGTGCAAAAGACCGTCGGTCCCTGTGAAGATTTCGACGAACGCTCCAAAATCGGCGAGTCGGACCACCTTGCCGAGGTAGGTCTTTCCGAGCTCCGCCTCTGCCACCAGATCCTTGATCATTTTGATGGCTTTGTTCGCCGCCGTCTCGTCCGTAGCGGCCACGTTCACTCGCCCGTCGTCTTCCACGTCAATCTTCACGCCGGTCTGCTCCACGATGCCGCGGATGACTTTGCCGCCGGGCCCGATCAGCTCGCCGATCTTCTGAGGGTTGATCCGCAGCGTGAAGATACGGGGCGCATAACCGGAGATGTTGTTGCGCGGCTGAGGCAGCACTTCGAGCATCTTTTCGAGCACGTGCAAGCGTCCAGCCCTGGCCTGGTTCAGCGCCTCGCTTAAAATTTCGGAGGTCAGGCCGGTGGTCTTGATGTCCATTTGGAGGGCGGTAATCCCGGTCTGCGTTCCCGCCACCTTGAAGTCCATGTCGCCATAATCGTCTTCGGCCCCGGCAATATCCGTCAGGATGGCGTATTTAGCGGCCTCTTTGACGAGCCCCATGGCGATTCCCGCCACCGGAGCCCTCAGGGGGACACCCGAGTCCATCAGAGCCAGGCAACCGCCGCAGACCGTGGCCATGGACGATGAACCATTGGACTCGAGGATGTCGGAGACTACGCGCACCGTATAAGGGAAGCCGTCTTCGTCAGGCATGACGGAGAGAAGGGACCGCTCGGCCAGGCTGCCGTGACCAATCTCCCGGCGGCCCGGCCCTCGCAGGAAGGCCACCTCCCCCACGCTGAAGGGCGGAAAGTTGTAATGCAGCATAAAGCGCTTGAACGACTCGCCTTCGAGCACGTCCATGCGCTGCATATCTTCGGCGGTGCCCAGCGTCACCGTGACCAGTGCCTGAGTCTCTCCGCGAGTGAACAGGGCGGAGCCGTGTGTGCGCGGCAGCAACCCCACCTCGCAAGTGATTTTTCTGACCTGGTCAAAAGCCCGTTTGTCAGGACGCTGACGCTTGTGCAGCACGTCATCCCGGAAGAGCTTTTCCTCGAGCAAGTCGAAGTAGTGGGCTGCGTTGTGGCGCTTCGACTCGTCCTCGGCCGGGTAACTTTCGACCAGAGCATCCCGGAGCCCCGCGATTTTTGTGTGACTCTCTTGCTTGCTGTACTTCGAGGTGTTCATCACATCGTGGAGCTGGTCTCCCACCTTTCGTGCGATCTCTTGAAACAGCGCCTCGTCGCGCGGCGAGGGAGTAAACTCACGTTTCTTGACGCCGACCTTCGCAAAAAGCTCCTTCTCCGCCTCGATGATTTTTCGAATCTCCTGATGTCCGTACTGGAGGGCATCGAGAATGGCCGCTTCGGAGACCTCCTTGGCGGTCGCCTCCACCATCGCGATCGCCTGTTCGGTCCCTGCCACGACCAGGTTCAGCAAGCTCGATTTGATTTCCGCATAAGTCGGATTCGTGACCAATCGCCCTTCGACCAGCCCCACGCGGACGGCCGCAAGCGGGGTGTAGAAGGGGATGTCGGACAAGTAGAGAGCCGCTGCACCCGCGATCACCCCCACGACGTCGGGGTTATTTTCCGAGTCCGCCGAAAGGACCATCGCGATCACTTGCGTATCGTCATTGAAGCCTTCGGGAAACAAGGGACGGACCGGGCGGTCAATCAAGCGGCTCGTGACGATCTCCTTCTCGGTCGGGCGCCCCTCGCGCTTAAAAAAGCCGCCCGGAATTTTGCCCGCGGCGTAGTTGTACTCGCGGTAGTCCACCGTTAACGGGAAGAAATCGATTCCCTCGCGTGGCTTGGCTGTGCATGCGGTGGCCAGGACCACCGTGTCTCCCAGCCGGACATACGCGGACCCATTGGCTTGCTTGGCTAGCTTGCCGGTTTCAATCGTGAGGGTGGTTCCACCCAACGGAATACTGACTTCATGCATGATCTATCCTCCATAGTCTGATAGGCTGACTCTCCCGTCGCCTGCGCAGTTCCCAGAGACATCCCAGCATCGAATGTCCGGCAATGTTTGTTCAACCAGGGCAGGCCCGACCATGTTCGGTCGGCTCGTTAGAGTATGCCGAGCTGAGGTTGATGCGGCAGGCCCCATGGCCCTGCCCGAGGGAGGGCAAGGACTTCCCTGAAGGAAAAGCGACTCGCTCCCGTCTGACGGAGGGTCGCCCGGGCTCGATGGATTGTCTGTGCCCAAATTTCGAAACTTGCGGATCACAGCCGGGCTATTTTCGGAGGCCCAGCCTCTCGATGACCTGTTGGTACCGTTCAGGATTCCGCCGCTTCAGGTATTCGAGCAAACGCTTCCGTTTTCCTACCATGAGCAACAAACCACGCCGCGAAGCGTGGTCCTTGCGGTGAGACCGGAAATGTTCGTTCAAGCTCGCAATGCGCTCGCTGAGCAATGCGACTTGCACATCCGAGGAACCCGTGTCCTTAGGATGCGTCCTGAAGCGTTCAATCAAAGTTGATCTGGATTCCCGGGTCACCGGCATCCGCCACTCTCCTCGCTCTTCACGCGTTCTCTTTTTTATTTCCACCCTAAGATTAACACGTCGGTTGCCTTTTGGCAAAAAGTAAAAACGGCCAGGTGCTCAAGCACCTCGTTCAAGATCCGCTTTCGCCCCAACTTCAGGGGCGGGGACATCCTCCTCAGTCTCCCGTTTCATCGGTCCCGCGGCGGCACAGACTAACGTTCCGGCCACGGCCACGCCTGCACCACCGAGGAATCCGGCGCCGATGGCTTGAAATAGCGCTGAGCCCGCGTCGTTCTGCGGGGCGCGAGCCAGGACCGTGGTAAAGAGCGCACCAGCCATCCCGACACCCATGGCCATCCCCACATTGCGGGCTGTGGCCATGACTCCGGCGGCAATTCCCTGCTGATGCCGGGGCGCGGAACCCATCAGGGCGCTTGTGTTCGGCGAGACGAACATCCCTGCGCCAAGGCCTGCCACGAGCAGGGCCACGATGATATCTTTCAACGCCGATTGGCCGCCCAGCCTGGAGAGAAGAACCAGCCCGCCTGCCAGGAGCGCCATTCCGAGCGTGCTCGGGCCTCGCGTTCCGACCTTGTCGGACAGGATCCCAAAAAGCGGCGAACCGACCGCCCGAGTTAATGAAGGAATGGTCAAGACCAGACCCGCGCGTGCCGGACTGTAGCCGCGTCCCTGGATGAGATAAAAAGGCATCAGGAAGACAATGCTGTAAACGCACGTATAGTTCATTACAGAACTCGCGGTTGCGACGGAAAATGGGCGCCGAAGAAAAAGCGAGAGGTCAAGCATGGGATGAGGGACCTTCGCTTCGATGATCACGAAAGCCGCCAGAAAAAGCGCTGATGCCGCGAGCAGAGAAAGTGTCCGGGGCGACCCCCAACCGTATGCGTGGCCGCGGTTCAGCACGAGGAGCAGGGCCGCGAGGCCTGATGTCCAGGTAAGCGAACCGGCCAGGTC
>QHZM01000256.1 GCA_003224665.1 Acidobacteriota bacterium | reverse complement strand
CTTGGTTGAGAAAGAGGGTTTCGAGGCGGATGACGTCATCGGGACGTTAGCGAAGAACGCCTCGGGGCGGGAAACCGACGTCTATATAGTATCCGGCGACGAAGACCTCTTCCAGCTTGTTAACGAACGCGTGCGCGTTTTGAAACCTTCTCGGGGCCCAAGCGACGGCGAGACGCTTTGCGATGAGGCGAAAGTCCGCGAGGTCTTGGGGGTCGAACCCACTCAAGTGGTTGACTGGCTCGCACTGACGGGCGACCCGAGCGACAACATCCCAGGAGCCCGTCCGCTCCCCGGGCAAGAGCCTCCAGCAGCCCCCGGAGGAAAAAAGCGGAGTTACATCGGGCCTAAGGGCGCCACGGAACTGATCCGCCGCTTCGGGACGCTCGAAAAAGTCCTGGAAAGCTTCGAGCAAGTCGAAAAGCAGAGTTATCACGACGCGCTGCGCGATTTCCGCGATGAGGCGATTCTCAGCAAACAACTCGCCACCATACGCTCGGACGTCCCGCTCGAGACGAGCCTCGACCAGTTAGCCCCCGGCCAGCCGGAGATTGGCGAGTTGACGGCGCTCTGTCAGGAGCTGGGTTTTACTTCCTTGCTTCGGGAGCTGCTCGAGGAGGCGCCGAGACCGGCGGAATCGGCGCCCGAGTCTTTGGAGCTGACATCCCCGGCGGCGCTCGAAAAGTGGCTCGAGCCGCTCGATCGTGGGGCGCCGGTGGCTGTGGGGCTACTGGTCGAAGGCGAGGAGGGTTTTGGAAGCCGCCTTGCCGCGCTTGGGCTCTCTGATGGCAAGCGCCTCGCGACGCTTCCCGCCGTTAAGCGGCCAGTCATTGAGGAGGTTGGACTATCCATTTTGGGCGACGCGTCGAGGCCGAAGGCCGTCCACAACTCCAAGCTTCTGCAGTTGCTGCTCAAGAAGGAAAAAGTCGAGCTTGCGGGCGTGACCGACGACACGATGCTTCATTCCTATCTCCTCGACCCGCTGGCTTCGAGCCACTCGCTCGACGAGGTGGTGCTGCGTCGCCTGGGGCGGAGGATTTCAGGCTCGCCCGCCGAGGCTGCCGAGCGGACGCGCGAACTCGCGGGCCTGTTAACTCCCGAGGTCGTCCAGCAAGGTCTGAAGCCCCTTTACGACGAGATCGAGCTGCCGCTTGCGTCCGTCCTGGCGGACGTGGAAGCGACGGGCGTGCGCATCGACCCTGAAATCCTCGCCCGGATGTCGGGAGAATTTGAGAAGGAACTGGCCGCGCTCACCCGGGAAATCCACGGCCTGGCGGGGCAGGCATTCGACATCGATTCCCCGAAGCAGCTCGGAGAAATCCTCTTCGCCAAGCTCAAGCTCCCAGGCGGGAAGAAACTCAAAAAGAGTGGCCAGTATTCCACTGAGGCTTCGGTGCTCGACCAGCTCGCTGAGGACCACGAGCTGCCGCGGAAGATCATCGAGTACCGCACGCGCGCCAAGCTCAAGTCCACCTACGTGGATGCCTTGCCGAAATACATCAACCCGGAGACGGGCCGCCTGCACACGAGTTTTAACCAGACGGTGGCGCGCACGGGAAGGCTTTCGTCTTCGAACCCCAACCTGCAAAACATTCCCATCGGGGAGGAATTCGGACTCCGCATCCGCTCGGCGTTCGTCGCTGACGAAGGATGGCGATTGCTATCCGCCGACTACTCGCAAATCGAGCTTCGGGTCCTGGCGCACATGGCCGAAGACCCGCTGCTGATCGAAGCTTTTTCGCGCAACGAGGATATCCACTCGCGCACGGCGCAGGAAATTTTCGGCGTTCCTCCGGGTCTTCAGACCCACGAGCAC
This sequence comes from Acidobacteriota bacterium, assembly GCA_003224665.1. Taxonomy (GTDB): domain Bacteria; phylum Acidobacteriota; class Terriglobia; order UBA7540; family UBA7540; genus QHZM01. The sequence goes on along the minus strand of QHZM01000256.1, from coordinate 14,239 downwards.
CGGAGGACCGCCAAGGCGATCAATTACGGGGTGGTTTACGGATTGAGCTCCTTCGGCCTGGCGGCGCGCACGGGCACGAGCAAGACCGAGGCCCAGCAGTACATCCATGAGTACTTCAAGCGGTACGCTAAGGTGAAGGAGTTCCTCGACCGCCTGGTGGAAGAGGCCCGCGAGACCGGCCAGGTGCGCACGCTCTTCGGGCGCCGCCGGCCGATCCCCGAAATCAAAAGCCCGGACGCCGTGGCCCGCGGGCGCGCGGAGAGGGAAGCGATGAACACGCCTTTACAGGGGACCGCGGCCGACTTGATGAAGCTGGCCATGGTCAAACTCCACGCCCGGCTGCGCCGCGAGTCGCACTCGGAAAAAATTGGAAGGAAGCGAAGTAGTTGCGCGAGCCGACGCAGCGGCCGAAGCCTTCGGACTCGCCCGCCCCTACGTCAGCCGTCCGGGCAGGTACTGCCGCAGGAAGCGCGCGGCGAGGATGTAGCCGTCCTTCCGCGACTGAGGAAAGTCCGGAGCTTTTTCGCTGCCGGGCTCGTCCCAAAAATCATCTTCATGCTCGACGGCGAAGCCCCCGCGGTACCCGGCCCTCAGCAAAACGGTGATGAACTTTGGCCAGTCGAGCAGGCCTTGCCCCGGTATGCGGTATCGCCACCAATCTTTTCCGTGGATCCCGACTTTGTTGAGGACGGGCTCGATGATCTCCGTGTCCTTCGCGTGGACGCCCAGAATCCGTTCGCGGAAGTTCCACGCAGCCTGGATAGGATCAATGTACTGCCGGATGAGGTGGGAGGGATCGAATTCGAGGCCCAGGCGCCGGCTGGGAACGAGCTCGAAGACTTTTTCCCAGACCGCCGGCGTGGTGGCGAAGTTTTCCGCGGTGGGATAGTTTTCCCAACCCATCCCCAAATCGAGTTTCTCGCACGCGGGCATATATTTTTCGTTGACGACGGCGGCCAGCTCTTTGACCTGCCTTTCAACCGGCGCGCCGGGGATCCCGCCGCTGAAAGTGCCGACGAATTTGCACCCGAGCCGGTGCGCGAACTCGAGACAGCGGATGAAGCGGGCGTGCACGCGGGTGCGCTCGGCGGTGCTCGGGTCAATGTGGTTGAGTCCCCACATGCACTCGATGCTGATGATGCGCGCGCCCGCGTCGCGCGAGGCGGCCAGGACCTGGTTAATTTGCGCGTCAGAGAGTTTGTCCGGGTCGAAGAAATCATCGAGCTGAATCACCACGCCCTCGTAGCCGGCGGGCGTGGCGAGGGCGAGCTTTTGAGGAGAGTAAGTGGTGATCATCGCGAGTTTTGGGAATTTGGTCTCCGGAGTGAATTCTGCAGCGGCTGGTGAGGCGGCTGTTTCGCTGCCGGGCGCCAGACCCGCGGCAGCGCCGAGCGCAGCCGCCGAGGCACCGCCGACCTTCAGGAAATCACGTCGCTCGATTCGCGGACGGGAAGATGATTTTTTCATGGGTTCACTCCGAATAGATGTCAGACGCGCCTGGACCCTATCATGAGGGTCCAGGGTGAAAAGGGCATAGTTTACGATTCCTTTCCAAAGTCCTCAAGGAGTTGTTTCGAGTCGTCTCTCGTAGCATCCTGCCTCCATCCTGTTATTCTTCGGTCCTGCCAGTCGTATAATGAGCGGCCATCAAAATACCGGCATTTCGGAGGAAACTGTGGACAGCGCCTTTCGGGGGTTTACGGCTGACTCGTTCGCCTTTTTTCGCGAGCTGGCACGAAACAACAACAAGCCGTGGTTCGACCAGAACCGCGAGCGCTATGACGCGCACATCATCGGGGCGTTCCGCGGGCTGCTCGCAACGCTCGAGCCGTTCCTGCTCAAATTGAATCCCAATTTTGAAACGAGCGGGAAGACGAACCGGAACCTTTCGCGCATCAATCGCGACATCCGCTTCAGCAAAGACAAGAGCCCGTACAAGTCGAACTACTACCTCTACGTCTTCGACCGCACCCGCGAACGCCAGTCGGACGGCAGGTTATATGTGGGCCTGAATGCAGATTGCGTTACGGTCGGATTTTCGATCTATGCCACATGGGGAAAGGGGCCAAAAGGGGCTCTCGAGTCGGTCTTTCGGAAGCGCCTCGTCACGCACAGCGCAGTTTTTAAAAATCTTCTCGAGCGAGTTGTGCGCGGGGGACGATACGAGGCCTACTGGCACCGTCTAGAAAAAGACGAGTGGGCCCAGCGCCCCGGCCTCGCCCGGAGCGAACACGATTGGCAGACGCTGCAAGCCTGGATCGTGCGCAAGGTCTTCCTGCCGAACTCGCGCGGCATCGCCACTCCCGCATTTGCCCGACAGGTGGAACGGATTTTTGGTGACCTCTATCCGCTCTATGTCTTTACTTCCGTCGCCGGCCCCAAGTGGCGGGCCGAACTGAAAAAGGCTGCCTAGACTGATCCCAAGCGCGCGGGCCCGTGGCCGTCCTGGGCCCAGGCGCCGGCCGTGCCGACAACGGGTCAATTCTCCCCCGGCCGACCGCAACTTCCTTCCTCCGATGCCCCGGCACTGCGTCTCAGTTAACCCATACCGATGATTTCTTCGCCCACTCACTTTGCGGATATTTCTCCCTCAGCCGCTTGCCCCCCTGCTGGAGCGGCTCGGGTTTTCCCGTGGCCTTGTACTGGCTGACGGCTGACCAGTAAACCGCCTCAGGAGCCGCGTCAGATTGCGGGTACTGGCTCGCGACTGCTTCGAAGCCCCGCTGCGCTTCATCAAATTGGCCGCGGCTGAAAGCTGCCTTGGCCAGTCCCAGTTGAAGCTGGGCCAGGAAGTCGTTCTCCGGAAGAAAGCCGCTGAAGCGAAAACGCTCCGTGCCATCCGCTTCCGAAAGAATCAGCGTGGGCGTCCACTCGGCCTTGAACCGGCCAAAGTCCTGTGGCCGCTCTTTGATGTGAATTTTGACGGGGATGAAGCGCTCGCTGATAAACTTCACGACTTTTTCATTCGGATAAACCTCGGCATCCAGCCGAGCGCATCCGCTTCACATCGGCGCGGCGCTGAAATCGAGGAGGACCATTTTATTGCTGGACCGTGCTCGCTCAAAAGCCTGGTCCGGGTCACGTAGCCACTGGATTTCTGCCATGTTTCTCTCCTTGCTTCTGCGGAGTCGGAAGACGTTATTTTTCCGCTAAGTGCGTCACGCCCGCCAGCTCTTCGCCGGCTGAAAGGCCGCTCAAGTTGGATTGGATGCCCGAGCAATCTCGTGGTTACAGGAGACGCGACATCATTCCGTTTCCGTGTCTTCGGGGATGTTGAGCCTGCGAGGGACCTGGTCAACGGGTTCGAGCTGGGGGATATCGTCTCCGGAGGCGGCGCCGAGCTCTCGGAATTTGCGCGCTGCGGGCAAAACGCGCGTTTCCATGGAGCCCACGGCGCTGTTGTAGGCTTCAAGCGCGCTTTCAAGGGCTGAACCGATATTGGCGAAGTGCTCCGCGAGCTTGCGGAGCCGCTCGTAAAGCTGCCTGCCCAGCTCGCTGACCTGCTGGGCGCTTTTGGCGATTTGCTCCTGGCGCCAGCCGTACGCGATGGCACGCAGGAGGGCAATCAGCGTCGTCGGGCTGGCGAGGATCACCCGCTTCTCAAAGCCTTCCTCCATGAGCCCGGGGTCTTCCTGGACTGCGGCGCTGAAGAACGCTTCACCCGGCAGGAAAAAGACGACGAAGTCGGGCGCGGGCTGAAATTGCTCCCAGTACCGTTTGGAGCTCAATTTGGCGATGTGCTCGCGGACCGACTGGGCGTGGCGCGCGAGGGCCTGGTTTCGCAGCTCGTCGGTCTGAGCCTCGGCGGCCTCGAGGAAGGAGACGAGCGAAACTTTGGCGTCCACGACCACCGTCCTGCCGGCCGGAAGTTGAATGATCATGTCCGGCCGCAGGCGCCCTTCCTCGCCCTCGGCGCTTTGCTGTTCGACAAAGTCCACGTGCTCGACCATGCCCGCGAGCTCCACAGTACGGCGGAGTGCCAGCTCCCCCCATCTGCCCCTGACTTGCGGCATCCCCTTGAGCGCCGTCGCCAGGTTACCCGCCTGTCGCTGTAATTCCTGGGAACTGCTGGTCAATGTCCGCAGTTGCTGGTCGAGTTCGCCGTAAGCCTTCTGGCGCTTTTCTTCGAGGTCCCGGATGTCGGTCTCGATTTTCCTGAGAGCGTCTCCCAAAGGCTCGACCAGGCCCTTGATCGCCTCCTGGCGTTTTCCGAGGTCCCCTTCAGCTTCCGCCCGCAGCCTGTCGAAAGTCTGGCGGGCGAGACTCAAGAAGGCGCCGCTCTGGTCCTGCATCACCTCTGAGGCGAGGGCCTTGAAGGTCTCGCTGAGCTTTTCCCGCGCCTCTTCGAGCACGGCTTTCTCCTCGGCCAGCTTCTCTCGTTCCGACTTGAGCTCGGTCTCAGCCTTTGTGCGGCCCGTTTGCGCTCCGGCAAGTTCGCTCCGCAACGAGGCAAGCTCCCGCTCCAGCTTCACGACCTGTTCGCGAAGCCCCGCCGCGGACGCCTCCGCCGCGGCCGTCCGGGCTTGCGCTCGTGAGTTCGCCAGGAGCCAGCCGACAACGAGCCCGATCACAAGACCCGCTATCAGCACCGGGATTAAGAGAGAAGGCAGGCTCATTGTCCTTCCAACTTTGGGTGGGGGCGCGTTCCGCCCCGCGTTTTCCCTTGCGGGCAGTGTGCAGGAAGCGACGTGCAATTTCAAGCTGCGGACTCCGGGGAGTGGCTCGCCCGGCGCCGCGCAGCTGGCCTTGAGTAGATATGCAGATGTCCAAGGCCGAGAAACTCAAACAGGGAGAATATCGTTCGAGGTTGGCGGCCCGCATCGAGTGCCAGGGCACCGCCTGCGAACACTCGATCGCAAGCGAAAATCAACCGCCCTTGGTAAGATGCACGCTCAAGGCCATCAACTTTGCTTGGCTGGAGGTCAGAATGAAGCGTCTTGCTTTTTGGCTTGTAGTTTCCGCGCCATCGTTCGCCGGGCTTGCTTCGGCCCAGCAACTAACGTCCCGGTGGATGGATGAGCTCAACTGGATGGAATTCCGCGAAATTGTGCCCGCCAAAGTCAAGACGGTCCTATTGACAACAGGGACGCTCGAACCGCACGGCGTGGTCAACAACGGCGCTGACAACCTGGCGCCGGTGAAGATCGCGGAAGCGATCGCGCCCGAAGTCAATGCCCTGATTGCCCCTCACATACCTTATGGCGTGACCGGAAGCATGGCTCCTTACCCGGGCGCGATCCACATCCCCGCCGAAGTCTATGCGCCCTATGTTCGCGCCGTCCTGGTGGGGCTGGTCCGCGACGGGTTCAAGAACATCGTGATCATCAACGGGCACGGCGGCCCGCAGACGGAGGCGCTCGACAGGGTCTCTCAGGAGGTGGCGCTCGAATACCGCGTGAACACTTTGGTCGTGGACTGGTGGGGCGCCTGCGCCGACGCCGCCCAGGAAGTCTTCGGCAACGCGGGAGGGCACGCCGGCGAGAATGAGACTGCTTTCATCCAGGCGATTAATCCCAGGCTGGTGAAGAAGGAACGCTACTCCGACGCGCTCGCCACGGCCAACCCGCCGCCCCACGCCTGGTCCGCGACTCCCTTTCCGTCTTCGATCGGACTCTACAAGAAAGGCGAAGGGACGCCGCGCGACTTCGACCAGAAGAAGGCCGAGGATTACTTCCGGCGCGTCACCTCGTGCGTCGGCGGCCTCGTAAAAGACACTCTGCGCAAGTGGACGCTGGCAGGGTTCAATTAGCTCTGTCGGAGGCGGCGCCGGGCTCGCTACGAAATTCATTGCGCCACCAGGCCAATCCTCGCTAAGATGCGCATGGACAGGGATTGCTCGCGAGGGGGACTGCTGATTCCTCATCCGTACTTTCGGCGCTGAAAGTCGAATCCATGGAGGCGGAATGCGATACCTTCTCGTGCTGGCGTTCTCTTCTCTCCTTCCTCTTGCACTTTCCACATCTCTAGGGCCAAGGGCCTGGGCCCAGCAGGTGAGCCTGAAAGGCGAAAAGCAACTGCTCAAGACGCGTGAAAAGCAGGAGCGCAACGATCTGAAACTCCAGCATAAATACCGAAAGCAATCACTCAAGAGGCAGGACGTGCCGCGCGCCGTCAAAATTCAGATGAAGCACCAGATGAAAAGGGAAGAGAGGGAACTTAGCGAGCGGCAAAAAAACGAGCGGCAGGACCTTCGCGACCGTCAGAGGGTGCTCCAAGAATCCCAGAAGCGATTTTAGCCGGCTTCGAATAGACCGCACTCGAGAATACTCCACCTTCTCGCCCGAGGTTCTCAGTCGGCCCCCTCCTCAAAATGGCGGCCATGGAGCCGGCCGCAGCCCCTCCGGCGGCGGAGGCTCGCTTCCCCCAATCAGGTCCTCTCTCCCTCCGACTTCCCACTCGCCCGCGCTTGAAAAGCGGAAACGTCGGGGCTGTGAACGCGATTTCTTTCTGGTAAACTGAAGGCCAAGCCGAACTGGGTGAGGCCAGCCATGAGATTGACGCCTGTAATCTTGGCCGCAGTCCTTTTCGCCGGCGCCGGCTTCGGCGTGCAACAGTCGTCCGAACCGCCCCCGCAGCAGGGACAGGAGCGAAAGCCGACCCTTGGGCCCGCGCCGGAGCCATCCCTTTCCGGCCCGCGCACTTCTGCCACGATGGACGCTCGCAAGTTGATGCGGGTCCGGACGATCTACGTCGAGCGGATTGACAATTCGTTGAGCGAAAAACTGGCCGACGGCCTGGCAAAAATGGGCCGATTCCGCGTCGTGGCGAACCGGAATGAGGCGGATGCTGTGATGCGGGGAACTTGTTTCGACTCGCGCCGGCTGAAATCGATTCACTCGGAAGTATATCTCGCCGACCGTAACGGACAAGCGATCTGGCAGGATATTGTGCGCCGGTCGTTCAATCCTCCGCCGATCCAAAAGGCAGTGGACTCGACGGCGCTCGAGATACTCCAGCACCTGGGTGAAAGCGTGAAAGAGGCGGAGCGCAAGCAGTGACGGGAAGCGGACGACCGCTCCAGCCTTCACCCCCTTCTCAAATCTATCTCGGCGACCAATCCCCTAAAAATTCTGATCATGTCCAATAAACTCTTTACCTTTCACAAGATCGTCGCGGGATGCGAAGAGGGGAGTCGTAAAGCCTGGGAGGCTTTCCTGGCCGACTACACGCCGATTGTTTTCCAGCTCTCTGATGTTTATTTCGGATTCTCACCGCAGAAGCAAAACGATTTCTGGCGGGACGCGGTGGCTCAATTATCAGCAAACAACTTCGATACCTTGAAAAGGTTCGAACACCAGGCCGAAAGGGAATTCTTAATGGACTTGCGCGATTTTCTGCTCGAGGAGGGAGCGGAGAAGCTCGACCCCGCGCTCGATTCCGCGGAGACGCCCAGGCCCACCCCCGAAGCTGTCCTCGGGCTCCTTAAAGGACTTCCGCTGCTCGACCAGGAAGTCCTGTTCTTTAAATTGTGCGGGTACTCGGACGCAACGATTGAAAAGATTCTTGTCACTACTCCCGCGGTGGCGCAGAAGGGGCTGGAGCGGTGGCGAGCGGAATACCCGGCGCTCCTTGCGGTGAGTGACGACAGGTGCGTCTGGCCGGCGGCTTGGGGCGTGGTCCTGCGGACCGCCCGGAAGGCAAAAACTGAGGGATGCCCCCCGCTGCGACATTTTGTTCGGATCCACGAGGGCGGTTTCCAATGGCACGAAAAGGAACCCGCGGAAGAGCATGTGACCGGATGCCTGCATTGTCTGTCGCGCTGGACGGCGCTGCGCGAGATCTGGCACTGGAGGAAACAAGCGAAGCCCAGGCCCGCAGACGAGATTGAAGCCTTGCTCTCAGCCCTTCCTCTTCGGACAGAGACCAAAGCTCGGAAGACTTTGTTTAAGCGGATGTTCGGCTGACCCCGCGCGCGACCTGATGGGGGAGGGGGCCGGATTTTCCAACTGAGAGAGACACCCGCCGGTTGGCCCGCGTCCCAGCCCGCCCCGCGCTTGAGTTTCCTGCCCTTGAACCTGTAGACTTCTTTGCCTTCCATGCGCGATTACCGCCAGGAGTTCCCTGACTTCACGCCCACCATTTATTTGGACTGCGCTTACCAGGGCCCATTCCCGCGCGTCACAATTGCGCGCATCGGGCAGGCCATTGAGCTCAAGTGCCATCCGGAGCGGCTTGGAGAGTCCGACTATTTCGATCGCCCGGAGCGGGTGCGCAAACGGCTGGCCGGTCTGGTCGGGGCCAGCCCTTCAGAGATCGCGTTGACGAACAGCGCCACGCAGGGCCTCGGAATCGTCGCCTCAGGCCTCGGGTTCGAGGAAGGCGATGAAGTCGTGATTTCGAGCTCGAACTTTCCATCAAACCTGTTTTCCTGGCTGCACTTGCGCCGCCTGGGAGTGCGCGTCCACGTGGTGAGGCCCGAATGCGGCCAGGTCCGGGTGGAGGACGTCGCGGCCGCTATGACGCCTCGCACGCGAGTCCTGGCGCTCGACTGGATCAGTTACACCACCGGGGCTCGAATCGACCTTCGCGCGCTCGGCGAGCTGGCGCACCGTCGCGGGAGCCTCTTTGTTGTGGACGGGACACAGGGGGTCGGGGCGATCGAAATAAATCTCCACGATCTGCCCGTGGATGTGCTGGCCGCAGCCGCTTACAAGTGGCTCCTCGGACCTTACGGGGCGGGTTTCGTCTATCTCGCCGAAAAGGTCCAGGACCGCCTGGACCTGAACGTCGTCAACTGGCTATCCGTCGAAGGAAGCGATGACTTTGACGCTCTCCCCATGGACCAGTTCACCTTGCCGAAGCATGCGCGCGTCTTTGACGTGCCGGAGACAGCGAATTTTCTGAACCTCCAAGCGCTCGAAGCGTCGCTCGAATTCATCCAGCAAGTGGGCGTGCAGACGGTCAACGGTCACTGCACCCAATTACTCGACCCGCTGGCGAAGGAGTTGACCCGGCTGGGCTACACCGTGACCCGCGCTACGGACCCCGGGTTTCAGTCAACGATTCTTGGGTTTCACAGCGGCTCGCTTGAAGCCACGACGGCGCTCCACAGAAAGCTGCGGGCGAGCAATGTAGCCGTCAGCTTGCGCCAGGGAATGGTCCGCGTCTCTCCCTACCTTTATAACGGGGGCGCCGATATCGACCGCCTGCTGGAGGTTGTCAGACCGTAGGTGGCGCGGGCTTCTCCCGCTGACGCCCGGCGAAACTTCGATGGAGCTCGCAAGACAAAAAGTCCTCGTCACCGGTGCCACTGGCTTCATCGGAAGCCGTGTGGTGGCGAGGCTGCTCCGCGAGAAAGGCGCGGCCGTCCGCGCCCTCGCGCGCGACCCCGCCAGGGCTCAAGGCCTCGCCAAACTTGGGGCAGAGGTCGTGATCGGCGACCTTGCCGACTTCGCCTCCCTCCAGCGCGCGGTCCGGGACTGCTCCGCCGTCATCCACGCGGCAGCTCAAGTTTCCTCTGTCTCGAGCCGTGACGCTTTCGAGCAGTCCAATGTCCGCGGGACCGAGAACATTATGCGGGCGGCGGAGGCTGCCCGCGTTTCGCGCTTGATTCATCTCTCGAGCATCGCGGTCTTCGGCCTTGCGGCCTTAGGCGAGGTGACCGACGAAAGTCCCCGATGTCCCTCGGACGACCCCTACTGCGACACAAAGCTCGAGGCCGAGGAAGCGGCCCTTCGAGCCCAGCGTGAGCGCCGTTCGCCCATCGTCATCCTGCGTCCGTCCGCCGTCTACGGCCCCGGCTCGACGCACTGGACCGTGGTCCCGATCAAGAGAATCAAAAAAGGAAAAATGTTTTTATTTGACGGCGGCAGCGGGTTCCTGAATTACGTTTACATTGATAACCTCGTGGACGCCATTTTTCTCGCCTGTGAAGACGACCGCGCTCTCGGAGACGCATTCATCGTGAACGACGGCGCCACGACCTGGCGGGAGTTCTTCGGCGCCATGGCGCGCATGGCGGGGAAAAACAGCCTCCGCTCCGTGCCGCTTTGGGCGGGAAAGTTTTGGGCCCATTACCGGAATTTTCTCGCTGCCATCCGGGGAGAGACTTTTCGCATCCATCCGAACGCGCTCGGATTTCTCGCCTCGAGGGCCGTGTACCGGCAAACGCGGCTCGAGAAAGAGCTCGGCTATCGCCCGCGTGTCGGTCTCGAAGAGGGATTGCGGCGCACAGAGGCCTGGCTTCGCGAAGTGGGACTGCTTTAAACGTAAAACGGTGGCGAAGTCTCATAATGGCTCTCGACCCTGGTTGAGCAGCAGCCCATCAACTTATGGAACTTCGGCCGTTCATTGCCGCGGACCTTCGGGCCCTTTACGAAATCGACCAGGCTTGTTTCCCTCCGGGCATTTCGTACTCCCATGAAGAGCTGGTGAAATTTATTGCCCAGCCGAACTCGAAGACGTGGGTGGCAGTCGAGGACGGCAGGATCATAGGTTTTCTGGTCGCCGAGCGGCAGCCGAGGCGAGTCGCGCACATCATCACGATTGATGTCCTGGAAGCCTGGCGCCGCCGGGGCGTGGGGAAGGCGCTCATGGGTGCCGCCGAGGACTGGGCGGGGAGGCAGGGCCTTCACAAGTTGTACCTTGAGACCGCGGAGGACAACGTCACGGCCCAGCGTTTTTACGAGTCGCGTGGTTACAGGAAAGTTGATGTGGTCGAGCACTACTACTCGAACGGCTCAGCGGCGTGGGTTATGGCGAAGCGGATCGCGTAGGGCTCCGATTATGCAACCCCACCCTGAAACGCGTCTGAGCAGGCGTTGCGGGCCGATTCGTCGGTCGGCGAGCCGGCTCCTGGAAAGAATCCTATGCCGATCAGGTTGACCCACAGAGAATACAGAATTATTGCGGCCGGCGTCCTGGTGGCCTCCGTGTCGCTCGGTATCGGCGTCAAGTATTTCTGGCGCGCCTTCCCCGAAGCCGCGATTGATTTCCGCCTGACGCGGGAGCAGTCCGCGCCGGTGGCCCGGAAGTTCCTGGCAGACCGCGGCATCCGGCTGGAGGGTTACCGGCAAACTTCAATTTTCAATTACAGCGATGAGACCAAAGTCTACCTCGAACGGACGCAGGGGCTCGAGCGCATGAACGGGCTCACGCGCGGCCCCGTCCGGCTGTGGCGGTGGTCGCACCGTTGGTTCAAGCCGCGGCAGAAAGAAGAGTTCCGAGTGGAGGTTACGCCGGCGGGCGAGGTCGTGGGCTACGACCACGAAATTGAAGAAGCCGCGCCCGGAGCGGGCCTTGACCCCGCAGCAGCCCGTGGCATCGCCGAAAAGTTTCTGCGCGATGTCACGAAGCGTGACTTAACCGACCTCGAGTTCCTGGAGACGGAGACTGAAAAACGGCCCGCGCGCACCGATCACCTGTTTACCTGGAAACAAAGGAGCGTTGACCTCGGGGAAGGCAGCCTTCGAGTCGAAGTCGAAGTGGACGGCAACGAGGTCGCCGGATACCGCGAGTACGTGAAGATTCCCGAACAGTGGAGCCGGGACTACGAAAAACTGCGCTCGCGGAACGACTCCGCGCAGGTCGTCGCGGAAGTCCTTCTGGTATTGCTCAGCATGGCGATGCTTATTATTCTCGTCCGCCGCCTGCGCGACCGCGACGTGCCGGCGCGCCTGGCTGCGTGGTTCGGCCTGGTAACGTCGCTCCTATACTTTCTGGGACAGTTGAACGATTTCTCCGTAGCCGAGTTTACCTACCGGACGACCGACTCTTACTCCAGCTTTGTTGCGGGATACCTTCAAAGGAGCGTCCTCGCCGCGCTTGGCGCGGGGGCCTGGGTGTTTTTCCTCGTCGGCAGTTCCGAGCCGGTCTATCGCGAGAATTTCGGCAAGCTCATCTCCATCCGGCGATATATGAGCTGGAAGGGCCTTCGCACGCGTTCGTTCTTCATGGCCTATGTGGTCGGGCTCGCCCTGACGTTTTTCTTTTTCGCGTACCAGACAATTTTTTACCTCGCGGCCAACAAGCTGGGTGCGTGGGCGCCCGCTGACGTCAACTATTCCGACTTGCTCAACACGCGGATTCCATGGGTCTGGGTCCTGTTCGGCGGATTTCTGCCCGCTGTATCCGAAGAGATGCAATTCCGCGCCTTTGCCGTCCCGTTTCTGAAGAAAATCCTGCGCTCGGGGACGGCGGGTTTGGTCCTGGCGGCTTTCATCTGGAGCTTTCTCCATTCGGCTTACCCCAATCAACCGTTTTACATCCGGGGCGTCGAGGTGGGACTCGGGGATCATGCTGGTCCCTCTGGCTGTGGCGCTTGTTGCTTACTGGCGAACGGGCACGTGCGAGCCAGATGAGAACCTGAGCAATACAAGCGAAGGAGTTTCCCGCCTGCCAGCCCAAGAGGCGGCCCATGAGGCGGAAGCGCCGATTGCTTACCAGCCGCTCGACGCGCGCCGGCTCATCCTCGCCGGCATTCTTATTGCAATCTTTGCGGGGCTGGCCGCGATCCCCGCTTACCGCTTCGGGAAGGATATCAAGGTCCGGACAACCGGCAGGGACGCCGAGCGCCTGGCGGACGAGTTCCTGGCCAAACGGCCGGTGAACGCTGCGAGTTACCGGCGTGTCGCCGGGCTTCATGAGAACCTTGACCCTTTCGCCCTCAAGTACTTTCTCGAGCGAAAGCCGGTCGAGGAATGCGATCGGATTTACCGGCAGGCCACTCGCCTTTTGCTGTGGGAGGTCCGCTATTTCCGTCCTCTCGAGAAGGAAGAGCACCTGGTCTTTGTTGATGTCGCCGGCGGCGAGGTCTTTGCGTACCGCCACCTTCTGGATGAGGACGCGCCCGGGGCCTCTCTTTCAATCGTCCAGGCGCGCAGTCTGAGCGAGAAATTCGTGGAGCGTCAGGGCTTGGCGCTTTCCGGATTTGAGCTCGAGGACTCTCAGGCGAAAAAGCGCAAGGCGCGCGAGGACTATACGTTTGTCTGGCAGGCCAAATCCGGAGACCAGCGGAACGTGGAGGAGGCACGATTCCGCCTCCAAGTGGACGTGGCGGGCGACCAGGTCGTGGGGCTCGCTCGCTATTTCAAGCTTGCGGAGGACTGGGAGCGCCGCCAAAGGGCAATTACATTGCCGAACCAAATCCTGATCATCGCTTCCCGCGCGCTGCTCGTACTTGCCGCCGGCCTCGGAATCCTTGTTCTGGTCAGGCAAATCAGGAGTGGGAGGATTCCGTGGCGCGCCACGGCCAAAGTGGCCGCAGCTCTGGCGGCCATGCTACTCTTCGGAGAACTCAACCAGCTTTCGACTTTTTCGAGAGGATACCAGACCGAGGTCCCCTGGAAGGCCTTCTGGCTCTTCGGCGGCGCCCAGATTTTGCTCGTGCCTCTGGTGCAGGGATTCTTTGGGTGGTTGCTCGTGGGGCTTGCCGTGAGTCTATACCCGGAGGCGCTGCGAATATTTCGCGGGCCAGCACGCCGTGTGTGGCGCCGGGACGCGGCGGTGGCGGTTCTGGTCAGCGTGGCAGCCGGCGCGGCTGTCAGTAAGCTGACCGCCGTGGTGTTTAACCGTTTTCACGCCTACGCGCCGGTCAGAATTGATCTCACTCCTGGTCTCTTTGACTCGTATCTCCCTGCGGCGGGGTTTTTCTTGAGCGCCTTGGCTTCATGTGTAATCCTCGGTTCGGCCGGGGCCGTCGCCATTTACCTGTTTCGGGAAAGCTGGGCCCGCCGGGCGTGGTGGCTCTGGCCCGGAAGCCTGCTCCTGCTCGCCAGCCTCGGACCGGCACGCGCCCATTCAGTGCCCGAATTTTTCGTGGGTTGGGCCGGCAACGCCGCCATGCTTGTCGTAGCCCTGGGTATCGTGGCCGCTTTCTTTCGCAACAACCTGCTCGCCTATGTTGGCGCGGCGTTTTTCTGGAGCGTCGCAGGGCCGATCGAGTCCTTGCTCTCGCAACCCGCGCCATTTTTCCGCTGGAACGGCGTGCTGCTCGTGCTGATGTCGCTTATTGTCCTGGGATGGATGTTGGCGCCGAGGGGTGAGCGACCGAAGTCTTAAGCTTCTAAATTCGCCAGGCCAACGCGCAGCCCGCAGTCTTCGTCAATAAAGCGCCACCGCTTCAAGCAACTGGCTTTCGCCGTCGCGCCAGAGGGCGTACTTCAGGCGGTATTTTGAAAGCATCGAGGCGGCCCCTGTCTCCCCTCGAGGGTTGATGGCCAGGACGCAGACTTCCCCATCGCGGTTCCGCGGGTCGGTCTTGACCATGTGCTGGAGGAGTTCGACGCAGGCGTCCTGCGGT
>QHZM01000332.1 GCA_003224665.1 Acidobacteriota bacterium | reverse complement strand
GACCACGCTTCGGTTGGCGGCGAGGCCGTCCACCGCTCGAAATTCGCTTACGTGGGCGATCCCGAAGACAAGTCCACCTGGAAGCTGCCGATCCACGACGAGTCACACATCCTGAATGCCATGGCGCGGTTTAATCAGGCCGACATCCCTGCGGACAAGAAGAAAGAAGTCGCGCGCCGCATCGTTCGTGCGGCCAAGGCTCACGGAGCCGATACGAGCGGCTTCGAGGAAAAGTACCTCGTAGGGGCGATCCCGCTTGGCGGGACGTCGCCCGTTCTCATCCTGATGAGCAGCCGGCTGCGAGTGAAACTCGGAGAGCCGTTCGTCGCCCAAGGCAAAAAGCTCTTCGAAGTTCCGATCGCCCTCACGGGCACCTGGGTCAAAAGCGGCCGCACATTCTCCATCACGAAGAGAGACCTGGCGGACATGGTCCGCAACTTCGAGAGGCGGAAGAACGACCAGGTCGTAGTGGACTACGAGCACGCGAGCGAGATGCCGGAAGTCGCCCGCGGCGGGCCCGTCGTCGCCGCCGGGTGGATCCGCGAACTCCAATCAAACGGCGAGCTCAAAGCGCTGATCGAGTGGACGCCGCAGGCCGAGGAGATGATCCGTTCGGGACAGTACCGGTTTTTCTCGCCGGCGATCGACTGGGGCGCTCGGGACAAGGAGTCAGGCGAGCCGCAGGGCGCGACACTCACGCGCGGGGCTCTGACCAATCACCCCTTTCTCGAGGAACTCCCGCCCATCATGCTGAGCGACCTGGACATTGAGTCATCCACCCTCCGTAGCAGGGCTACTGCGGAGGACGGGTCGGGCCATTCGAGAATCGGGCCTACGCCCGCCGAAGGGTCGCCGACGCTCCGAAGCTCTTGCGACGGAGCGCTTCGGCCCGCAGGCGAGCCATTCGAGAATCGGGCCCTTGAACAAAACCTCAGATCACCCAATGACTCGATCCATCTACAAGAGATGGCGGGCATCCACCAGGATGGTTACCTGCCAGAAGTGTCTGTGGCCCCGGGCCGGAACGGGCCGGGCCAAGGAGGAAATCCAGTGAAACGACTGACGGTGAAGAAGCTCACGGGCGCGAAAGGGCTGCGTCGTTTGTTCGATGACGCAGGCGCGGGGCGAGGAACTGAGGCGCCTGCTCAAGCCGGCGCGAGAACTCGGAGCCGAGCGCGTGGAACGTGCTGCGCGCGCCGCAGTGCTCTCCGAGACCATCAAGGATGGCGGCATCAGCCTGGACGTTGCAGCGAGACTGGCCGACCAGGGACGCCTCACTTTTGCCGACTACCGTGTGGCGCACAAGGCGCACGAGCTGATCGAGAAAGCGATTGCGGCAGGCAAGTTCCTGCCCGCCGACCGCGAGTTCATCTCGCGGATGGCGCTCGCGGAGCCCGAGCGGTTCGAGGCCTGGACGAACAAAAAGCCGCGCGCCGTGCAGCTCGGTGGGCCCGCCGGAGTCGGCGGGCCAAGCCCGGAGAACCCCGCGCAGGACATTTCCCTGCGCCTGAGCGAGTTGATGCGCGAGAAGAACCTGAACCGCCAGAAGGCGCTCCAGGAGCTTGCGCAGACGGACCCCGAACTCATCCGCCGCTGGCGGTGGAGCAACGGCCACGAGGCCGACAGGTAGGAAAAGAAAGTGGGCAGGCGGCAGCCGGCCGCAGGCGCAAGGTCGGCCGGCGTGCGCCCGCCGTCGTCCACTGAAATAACAAACGGAGGTAACGCATGGAAGGAGTTCTAGGACCAGTCACAGCAAGGCTTGACGCGAACGTCCGCGTGGTGCGGGGCACGGCGCTGGTGCCGGGCACGGTCAATACGTCCAACCAGGCCGATTTCTATGTGGCCCTGCCCGCCGCCGCAAACGCCGTGTTTGCGGGCGCGGCGGCGGAGGACTTTTTTGAAACCGGATTCGCTTTCGCGAGCGGCACCGACCCGAGCACGGTGAACGGCACGACTCCGGCGGCGCCTTACAACCTGGCGACGAAGCGCATCGCCATCGTCCGTCGGGGACGCCTCCCGATGACCGCGGCCGGCGCGATCGCCGACCGCGCGTTCGTGAAGATTGCGGACACGACGGGCCGCGTCACCGCGGTCGGAGGCGAATCAGCCGGCACGATCGTGAATGTGATCGGACAGGCGATGCACCCGGCCGCCGCCGTCAATGACTTCGTTTACGTGGACATCGCGCCGTTCGTTTACAAGGCGTAAGGGAAGAACGGAAGACGATAAACCGCAGACCGTATACGGCCTACCGTCTACCGAGAAGCGGCTTTGGACAAAGAACCGTCCCGACCCATCGGGACGCTACAAGGGGAGGTAAAAGCGAATGCCTGATATTTCGACGGTCCATCTGGACCAGTTTCTGACCAACGTCTCCATCGGCTACCAGAACGCGACGTTTTACGGGCGACAGTTGTTTCCGATCGTTCCGGTGAGCCGGCAGACGAACAAGTATCCGATCTTCGGCAAGGAGCGGTTCAAGCTCTACGACGACAGTCGCCGCCCGGGAGCGGAGGCCATCGAGCGGCCTTCCTGGCGGCTCTCGAACGACGTGTACTTCTGCGACGGCCACGCGCAGAAGGAAGCGATCCCCGACGAGCTGAAGGCGAACTCGGACGTCCCGGACATCGAGATCCAGTCCACCGAAGACCTCACGGACGCCATCTGGTTGCGGCACGAGAAGGTGGTCTTCGACGTAATCTTCGGCGCGGGCTCCGCGGTGCCCAACACCACGCTCTCCGGAACGTCGCAGTGGTCGGACTACGTGAACTCCGATCCGGTGGTCGCGGTGGAAAACCAGAAATCGGCCATCTTCAAAAACATCGCAAAAGTGCCGAACACGCTGCTCGTTTCCTATCCGGTCTTTTTGGCGCTGCGCTCGCATCCGAAAATTCTCGACCGGTTCAAGTACACCCAGACGGCGGTGTTGATGCCCGATCACCTGAGGTCCGCCTTCGACGTGGAACTCGGATACACCTTCATCTGGCTCTACGACGGCGGGGCCAATCAGGGTTTCCTGGTGAAGCGCTACCGGGAAGAGAAACGCACCGCGGACATCATCGAGGTGCAGGTGTACTACGACCCGAAAGTGGTCGTGGCCACCGCGGCCTACGCCTGGATCAATGCGGTTGTGTAACCACCCCTGATTCCCCTCCTAAATTAGGAGGGGACTAAGAGGTGGTCATTAACGATTGATCCCGCGGGGCGGGACCGATGGCTCAATCATTGTAGCGGCGGGGTTATCCCGCCAGCTCGAATGGCGGCGTAAAGCCGCCTCTACGTTGAGCGACGAAAGGAGCTAAATCCATGCCGAAGTACAAAGTGCTTCGTCCCATCGAGCACAGCCTGAAGCTTTACCTTCCCGAGCTGCCCGATGCCCTGACGACGGTGAAGAGCTCCGGGAACGGAGGGGATATTCCGGTTGACGCAATCGGCGTCATCGAGCTGAGCGAGAAAGAGGCCGGCGCGCTCGACCTGGGACAGGTCGAGCCGATCACGGAGACTCCGCCTCCGGAAGAGGTCAAGGGCAAGAAGAAGTAACCAGAGGCTCGCCGGCCCGCGGGGCCTCGGACCCGCGGCGGAACAGCAAAGGCCGGCGGCCCGGGGACGCCGCAAAGGGAGAGAACCATGCCGATTGTCGTCACAACGACGGGTTTGGGAATTGGGGTTGAGCTGGCAGGAACGCTGCCGCGAAGAGCGAAGCTGAGCATCACGGGGCTCACTGCGGGAGCGGGGAATACCGTCCCACACGGTCTGCCCGCCGCGCCACGCAGCGTGATCCTGGTGCCGGGTGGGAGCGCGAGCTGGGGCGAGACCTCGGCCGCCGACGCAACGAATATTTACATCACCGTGGGCGCGGGCGGGGCCGCGAGCGGCACGGCGTACGTGGAGTACTGAGGCCGCCTGCCGCAGGCAGGCGAGGCGGGCCGTCCCGTAACCACCCCGCGCTGCGCGCTTCCCCTCCTTGGGTAAGGAGGGGACTGAGGGGTGGTCGGTCGCAAGGCGCATCCCGCCTAGGCGGGATGCGATCTACTCGAGGTAACCAGTGGCTTACACGACGATTGCCAACGTAGCGAGCATGTTCCCAACGTGGGGACGAGGCACGGCGCAGCAGAAGCCGCCGGACGCGTTCGTCCAGCAGCTTAACGACGACGTGGCCGGAGAAATTGGCGCGGTGCTCAACCGCAGGTTTGCCGCGGCGATTGCCAGCGCGACGAGCTTTTCGGCCTACCTTGCCGGCCTGGCCGTTGACGGGACGAACATCCTCGAGAAGATCAACCGCTACGGCGCCGCCGCGCAGCTCGGCGAGGTGCTCGCAACGTTTGGTGTGGCCAGCGCGCGCGAACTTGGGAAGGTGTTCCGCGAGAACTACCTCGAGATGCTGAATGAACTCGACGCGCGCGATGCGAACGGCAGGCCGCTCGCGAGCGGGCGCTACGACAAGCAGTTCGACTCGCTGGCGCGCACCGAGACGCCGCGGCCTGCGTTTCAGGCCATCGCGGGCGGCGAGCAGGACGCGAGGCAGACGTCCACGGACGCGGGCCTGTCGAACGCATTCGGGAAATTCGACAAGCGAGGAACGTAAGGAGAACAGTGGTAAGGGATAAGTGGTAAGGGGTCAGCGCTTACCACCAATCACTAACCACTTATCACTGGTCTTAAAATGCTTGAGTTTAGACTGTCCGTTCCGAACGCCAAAGACATCGCCTTCCGGATGGAGCGCTTCGGAGTGCAATTGACCGGCTGGCGAGCGGCCTGGCCGTCGGTCACTCGGCGCCTTGCCGTGATGCTCGCCGGCCAATTTGAGCTCGAAGGCGGGCGCGGTTCGCGCGGCGGCTGGCCGCCGCTTTCGCCAAGGTATGCGCGGCGCAAGCAGAAGCGATACCCCGGCCGTCCCGTGCTTCAGGCCGGCGGACGCTTGCGGGGTTCATTGGTCGGCAAAAGCGCCGACACGGTCGAGGCACTGGAGCCAGGACGGATGAAGTTCGGCACCAGCGTCCCCTACGCAATCTTCCATCAAACGGGGACGCGCAAGATGCCGGCGCGGCCGATCTTTGACCCCCGCCGGGAGGACCGCGTGGAGTTTCAAAACGCCTTGCGGGAGGAGGCCCTGGAATTCGTCCAAGCGCTCGGCTTTGCGATCGCTCTTGGCTCCGGCAAGTCGAGCGCCTCGCGCCTTTCGAGATTTGGCCTGGGCGCGGCGGCGCTCACCGGCGGCCCGGGGGCGGATTTGATCGGAGGAATGTAATTCATAATTTTGAATTATGAATTATGAATTGAAAAATGCCCTTCACTCCCGCTTACAACGCGCTCTTCGCCAAGCCTCTCTTGGACCAGTTGATCGCCATTCTCCAGCGCGACCAGGCGGCGGCGATTTCGGTCGTCAACCCCGCGCTCGTCCCCATCAACGAGTTCCACAAAGGGCCGGGAGAGCGCACGGCGTTTCCCTGGCTGACGCTTGCCGCCGACTCGACGGAGTTCGACCGCGAGTCGCCCCACACGCGCCGGTCGGTCACGCGTGCGGCGCTCGCGCTCGACGTCGGGCAATTCGACCAGGAGATGGCCCAGGACAACGCGCAGGACTACGCGCGCGTGCTGGACATGGCGATCACTTCGGCTCCGCTTTCCGACTTCACGACCTCCCTCCCGATCACGCACGAAACGGTGCCGGGCGGCATGACCACACCGCCGGCGGCGGGGAGCGTGAAGGAAGTCTTCGTCGAATCGCACGCTTACGGACTGATCACGCTCCAAAACATTGAGATCCCGGCGCTCCGCGTGACGCTCGCGGTCCTGTTCGAGCTGGAAGAGACATGAGGCCGGCGCCGGCGGCGTCCGGACCAAGGGGAGGACGGAATGGCATTTACGATTACGGTCCCAGACATTCATCAAGGCCCCGGGTTCCTCTGGTTTAACGTCCAGCAACCTGCCGCCGGCGCGCGACTGCTCGTGGACGCGAACGGCAACCCCGTCGGCGGCTCGCCCATCGCCATGGGCGCGTCTGAAGGCGCGGCCAAATTCCAGTTCAAAGCGAAACTTGAACCGGTGCAGATCGACCAGGAGACCGCGCCGGTTGACGTGCTGATGACCTCCGAGGAGGCGCTCGTCGAGCTGACACTGAAGGAATCATCGCTCGCGAAAATTACCAAAATGCTCGAGCACGGAACCTTCAGCTCGGGCACGGACGCAGGCTTGCCGGCCGGGGCGCAGACCTATGAGCAGATTTCCGTCGGCGGCCTGGTCGCGCTGCCCACGGCGCCGGTCGCGCTCATTTCGCCGCGCCGGGGGACTTCGAGCCCGACGAAGTACCTGCTCGTGTGCCTCTACAAGGCTTACGGGTTTGCGGAGCTCGACCTGAGCTTCACGCGATCAAAGGAGTCCGTGTACAAGGTGCAGTTCCACGGCCTGGCAGACCTGACCCGCGCGCAAGGGGACCGCGTGGCGCAGTTCTACCGGCAGACGTAATTG
>QHZM01000309.1 GCA_003224665.1 Acidobacteriota bacterium | reverse complement strand
GCCGTGGTTTGCGACGACCAAGCCGCGGTCGTGGGCGAGGCTCGCGATTTTCATGGCCTCGGTGAAGCCGCCGCAGCGGGTGAGGTCAATCTGGACGACGTCAATTTTTCCCCGGTCCATCAACTCGAGGTAGGTGAGCCGGTTGCTCTCCTCTTCCCCCGCCGCGATGCGGACCGGGGTCGCCTCCGAGAGTTTCCGGTAGCCTTCGTAGTCGTCGGGGCGCAAGGGCTCTTCCAGCCAGAAGATGTCGAATTCCTCGAAAGCGATGGCGCGCTGGATGGCGGTCTTCGCGTCCCACACCAGGCCGGCGTCAATCAGCAAGTCGGCGTCGGCGCCCAGGCCCTTTCGCGCGCGACGGACCAGGTCCACATCGGTCTTGGCATCGCGGCCCATGGGGTCCCAGCCGAATTTCACCGCCTCAAACCCGCGGTCGCGGAAGCGGCGCGCAAGCTCGAAGGTCTTCGTGGGCGTCGCGCCGAAAAGAGAGCTGGCGTAACAGCGGAGCTTCTGGTGGAAGCCCCCGCCGAGGAGTTTCCAGATGGGCAGTCGGAGCGCCTTGCCCTTGATGTCCCAGAGCGCCATGTCGATGCCGCTCATGGCGTGGATGCCGATGCCCCGTCTTCCGGCGTAGATGTTGGCGCGGTACATCTTGTGCCAGAGGTATTCGGTCTCGAAGGGGTCTTCGCCCAGGACGACTTCCCTCAGGCCCGTGGTCGTGGTGTGCGAGAAGGGGGCTTCGATCACGCCCTTCACGGCCAGAGGCGAGGAGTCCACTTCGCCGATGCCGGTGATGCCCGCGTCGGTCGTGACCCTCACAATGAGCGCGTCTTGGCCGCTGTCGCACTGTTTCTTCACCTGTTTCTGGCGGAGGTAAATCGTTTCGACGCCGGTGATCTTCACGGTTCACTCCGGGTGTGAGATTTGGGGTCTCGCTTCTGGAGCCTACTTCTTCGCGCCCGGCCCTCGCAGCACGCGCCCGGCTCTCGCTCCCGTGAGCTGCCCGCGTTCGTACTCGAGTTCGCCGTTGACGTAGACGTATTCGACGCCTTGAGAAAGCGAAGCGGGCGTTTGGTAAGTGGCGGTGTCCTTGATCGTCGCCGGGTTAAAGACGGTGACATCCGCGTAGAAGCCCGGCCGGAGCAGGCCGCGGCCGAGCAGGCGCTCGCGGCCGGCGGGGAGCGAGGTGATTTTGCGAACCGCTTCTTCGAGCGGCAGCAGGTGGAGGTCGCGCGCGTAGTGTCCGAGGAATCGCGGCATGGCTCCCCAGCCTCGCGGGTGGCCGTGGGGCTCGAAGAGCGGCCCGTCGAGCGAGGTCTCGCCGGAGTCGAGCCCGATGCTCGTCCAGGGCTGCTTCAGTCCGTACTCGAGGTCCTGCTCTCCCGCCCAGAAGTAGAGCGCGCCGGTCTGCGCGTGGTCGGCGAGGATGAAGTCGAACAGGGCTTCGAGAGGCGGCTTCGCTTTGGCGCGGGCGAGCTCGGCAATGGTCTTGCCTTCGTACCTCTTGAGCTCGTCGTGTTTGACTGAGGCAATCATCACTCCGGAGGCGCCCCCGCTGCCAAGGTACAGGTTTTCCCACTCGGGATGCTCGGACGCCATCTCGATCCGGATGCGCCGGCGGATGCGCGGGTCGGTGAGCCGCTCGAGCAGCTTTTCGGTGCCGCCTTCGGCGACCCAGGGCGGGAGGGAGGAAGCGAGCGAGGTCCTGCCCGCAAGATAGGGGTACATATCCGCCGCCACGTCCACTCCCGAGTCGCGGGCGGCATTGATCCTTGCAACGACGTTCGGCATCGAGCCCCAGCGCGACTTGCCGATCACCTTGAGGTGAAAAATTTCGACCGGAATGGCCGCCTCGCGCCCGATGCGGATGGCCTCATCGAGCGCGGCAGCCTCGGACTGGCCTTCGCTGCGCATGTGGGAAGAGTAGATGCCCCCGTACTGCGCGGCGACGCGGGCGAGCTCAATCAGCTCGTCGGTCTTGGCGTAATGCCCGGGAGGGTAGATCAGCGCCGTCGAGAGGCCGAGGGCGCCATCCTGCATCGCCTGGGCCGCGAGCGACTTCATCTCGTCGAGCTCGGCGGGCGTGGGCACGCGGTCGGCGCTCCCGATGACGGCTTCCCTCAACTGTGCCGCCCCGACGTAAGTACCGAGGTTGAGCGGCGTGCCGGTCTTTTCGAGACGGGTGAAGTAGCCGTCGAGCGTGGTCCAGTCAATGACGAGGTGATAGTGCTCGAGGAACGGCCGCAGCCGCGCCAGGCTGCGGTCGTTTTGAGGCGCGATGGAGTCGCCTTCGCCCGTGATCTCCGTGGTGATGCCCTGGGAGAGTTTGCTCAGGGCGCGGTTGTCAATCAGAAGATCGAACTCCGACTGCCCCAGCATGTCAATGAAGCCGGGGGCTACGACCAAGCCGCGTGCGTCAATCACGCGCCTGGCGGTCGCTCCTTCGAGCCGGCCGACTTGGACGATGCGGTCGCCGCGGATGGCGACGTCGCCGGCAAACCACGGGTTCCCCGTGCCGTCCATGATGCGGCCGTTTTTTATCAGGACGTCGTAGCCGGTCTCGCTCTCGGCCTGCGCCGCGGGCACAAGAAATGGCGCGGCGGCGCGCGCGCGGATGGACTCGACGGCGAGGCACACACCGGCCAGTGCGGCGAGTCCCAGGACGGCGAGTGAAGTTTTCGGGACCAGTCGAGTTTTCGCTTTTCTCATGAGGAGCAAATTCGGGTCTAATTAAATTAGTTTTTGTCCAGAGCGAGCCGTAAGGTTAACTCAAAACCCGCGAGCTCGTGGAAGTCTTTTCGCGTCGCGGTCCGGCCCTGCGCGGCTGCGGCTTTGTGATAGGATGGCAAGCGTCAAGGGGCCCAAGCGCGAAAGGACACCGCCTCCGCACCGGAGCAGA
>QHZM01000308.1 GCA_003224665.1 Acidobacteriota bacterium | reverse complement strand
TGTGGATACGCGCCTGCGTCCGCGCGGCCACGAAGGCGAGCTGGTGATTACCGAAGATGCCTTGGTCAACTACCTCGCTGAGTCCGCTCAAGCCTGGGAAGCTTTGACCTACCTTAAGGCGTGCCCGGTGGCCGGGAACATCGAGTTCGGACGGAAGATGGTTCCGCGGCTGGTGGAGGCGCTCCATGAGCGCTTTGCCACACATCGCGACCTCGAAGCAGAACTCCACCAGATGCGCCGGAGGCTCGAACGCGAGGTGGCCGTGCCTCCTACCAACCCTAAGACCACGCCCGGCGGCTACTACGACGTGGACTTCGCCGTGTCCTTCCTGAGGCTCCGCCAGCGGACGCCAATCCCCGCGGGTGCGAACATTCAAGACCAGGTCGCCGCGCTTCGCTGCGCCAGACAGATGACGGACGACGACGCCGAGACGCTCTCGGAGGGCGCGGCGTTCTTGCGCGCCGTTGACCACGCCGTCCGGCTCATTTCGGGAAAGCCGACGGCGGGACTGCCGGAACAGCACGGGCAGGCCGAGGCCGTTGAAAACCTGGTGCGGCGGTGGGGGCTGATCCAACCAACGCCGTCAGTCTCGCTCGCCCAACGCCTGCGCGAAGTGCAGCAGCAAGTCCGCTCCGTTTATCGAAGGCTGGTCGGGTCGGAGTGAGCGGGAAAGCCGTTGCCGACTGGCGGCTGCTTCGCATGTGCCTAAAGTATCTCCTTATATTTCAATAAGTTCGCATCATGCCCCATGGGTCCGTAATGGCTCCGTTCTTTTTTCAGGGCCGAGTGATTGTTTTCAATAGCTTATTGGCTTTGTTCGTTAATAAAACATCCTTTCTTTTTTTTCCCTTTTGGTACCTCTCGCTTCGGCGTTCGCCCCGGGGCGGAACTTAATTGACGCGGGACCCCTTGAGGCTGGGAACGAACTTGGGATTCTTTTTGGCACATTGGCATCCTCATGCTCCGCCGCGGGAGGTGCCGGTTGAACATTCCGGCATTGCTCCTCGGGCGATCGAAGCCTAGATATCTAGCCTACTCAGGCGCTCCTCGATTGTCAAGGGGAAAATGGCGGCGCCGGGTGCCGGCGCGGCCGTCCCGGGCCTGAAATGGACCGCTCGAGGCCCGCGCCGACACGGCGCGGCTTAATCCGCGAATCCATAATTTGAGCCGCACCGACCCCCGTGGTATCTTCTCACTTTGGTGGTGGCGAAGCGCCACCGGCACGAGTCCAGTCTCGCGCGGCATCCGAAGGCGAGGACAGCGATGGGAAAAAACCTGACGCAGAAAATCCTTGAAGAGCACCTGGTTGAGGGGAAGCTCGAACCCGGAAAAGAGATCGGCATCCGAGTGGACCAGACGCTGATCCAGGATGCCACCGGGACGATGGTCTGGCAGCAGTTCCATTCTTTTGGCATCGCGCGCGTTCGCGTGCCGCTCTGCGTAACTTACGTTGACCATAACGTGTTGCAGACCGACCATCGCAACCCGGACGACCATCTCTTCCTCCAGACGATGTCGGCGAAATACGGGGCCATCTTTTCGCGTCCCGGCAACGGCATTTCGCACTTCTGCCACCTCGAGCGATTTGACGTGCCCGGCCAGACCATGATCGGGTCGGACAGCCACACCTGTTCGGCCGGGGCGATGGGGATGATTGCCGTCGGGACCGGCGGCGCCGAGGTGGCTGCGGCGATGGCCGGCGAGCCGTTTTACGTGCCGTGCCCCAAAGTGGTGCGCGTCAACCTGGTGGGGAAGCTGCCGCCCTGGGTTTCCGCCAAGGACGTCATCCTGGAGCTCCTGCGGCGGCTGACGGTGAAGGGCGGGATCGGCAAGGTGATGGAATTCGTCGGCTCCGCGCTGCAATCTCTCACGGTGTACGAGCGTGAGACGATCTGCAATATGACGGTGGAGCTTGGGGCCACCACCGGCCTGTTTCCTTCCGATGAATTGACGCGCCGCTTCCTGCGCGCGCAGGAGAGAGAAAAGGACTGGAAGCCTCTGGCCGCGGACCCCGACGCGAAATACGACGAAGAAATCGAGGTTGACCTGGGGAAGGTCGAGCCGCTGATCGCCAAGCCCTCTAGCCCGGACAAGGTTGTTCCGGTCAGCGAGGTGGCGGGCACGCCGGTCCGCCAGGTGTGCGTCGGCTCGTCCGTGAATTCCTCTTACCGCGACATGGCCGTTGTGGGGGCCATCCTGCGCGGGCGACACATCGCGCCGAACCTCCACATGACGCTCTCGCCCGGCTCGCGGCAAATCCTGATCAACACGCTGAAGCACGGGTATTACGCGGACTACATCCTGGCCGGCGTGCAGGACCGCGGCGTGGCCTGCGGGCCGTGCATTGGCATGGGGGCTGCGCCTCCGTCCGGCGGAAACAGCGTTCGGACTTTCAACCGCAACTTCAAGGGGCGGAGCGGCACCGAAGACGATTACGTCTGGCTCTGCTCGCCGGAGACCGCCGCGGCTACTGCGATCAAGGGCGTCATCACCGACCCGCGCACCATGGGCGACCCGCCGAAGATCGAAGAGCCTGACGAGTACATCCTTTACACCCAGGACTTCCTGCCGCCCGCCCCAAACGGCGACAAGGTTGAGCTCTACTTCGGCCCGAACATCGTCCCGCCGCCGCCGGTGAAGCCGCTGGCCGAGTCGCTCTCCGGCCGGGTGCTGCTGAAGCTCGGCGACAATATTTCGACCGACCACATCCTGCCGGGAGGCAACGACGTGCTGCCGTTGCGCTCGAATATTCCGGCCATCAGCGAATACACTTTCCGGTTCGTGGACCCGACGTTCCCCGAGCGGGCAAAAGAGGCCGGCGGAGGGTTTGTGGTCGGTGGGGATAACTGGGGTCAGGGTTCGAGCCGTGAACACGCCGTCATCGCTCCCATGTACCTCGGCGTGAAAGCCATCCTGGCAAAGTCTTACGCCCGGATTCACGAGTCGAACCTGGTGAATTTCGGCATCGTGCCGCTCCGCTTCTTGAACCCTGCCGATTACGATTCGGTTGACCAGGGCGACGAGCTCGAGATGCCTGACGCCCGCGCGGCAATCAAAGAGGGGCGGCCGGTCTTAGTCCGCAACCGGACGAAAAAGATTGAATACAAGCTCGCCCCGAAACTTTCTCCGCGCCAAGTCGAGATGCTGCTCGCCGGCGGACTCACCAACTACCTCAAGAAAAAATGGAGCTCGCGCCCGGCGACGGCGTGAGGCGCCGCCTCCCGAATGAAGGCGGCCGAAGTGGGTGTTGCGTGCAGCGGGTAGTTGTCCTGAGCTCGGGGCGGCAGATGCGAGGCAAGCCGAAAGGCCTCGGTTGGAACAGCACCAACCGTGGCGACGCGCTAACCGCTTCCCGACAGCTTCATTCTGAGGAGCCAGAGGCGACGAAGAATCTGCTGTTGAGCCAATAGCAGATCCTT
>QHZM01000307.1 GCA_003224665.1 Acidobacteriota bacterium | reverse complement strand
TTCCTTATATCCTCTCTTCCGCAAGAGGGCAGGAATTTTCTGCAGGTCGGCTATGGTGTCCAGGTCACTCGGGCTTTGTTCCCGTCCGAAGCCCCCGTCGAGGTCGCTCCCGATGGCCGCGTGCCGAGAGTCGCCGGCCAGTTGGCAAACGCGGTCGATGTGGTCGGCTACCCTCTCGAGAGTTACCAGCGAGTTCGGCGTCTTGCCGGGGACATATCCTGGGTGGAGCATCCAGGAATCGAAAGCCGCGCCGATGACCGAGTCCCGTTCGATCAAACAGCGGATTTGTTCGTCCGTCAATTGACGGTTGTCGGGGACAAGGGCGCGGCAGTTATGGTGGCTCGCCAGGACGGGCCCGCGAAATAGCTCGACAGCCTGCCAGAAACTTTGATCGGAGAGATGCGTGACGTCCAGGACTATTCCCGCCTCCTCCATGGCCTTCAGCAACTCGCGTCCTTGCGCCCTCAGCCCGCCGGCAGAGCTCGTGCCGTGGGCGTAGGCGCTCAACCCATAGTGGGCCAAGCCGACGACTCGCAGCCCATCGTTCCACCACCGAGCGACGTCGTCCGGGGAAAGAATGGGGTCCGCGCCTTCCATGCTCAGGATGAACCCCAGCGTGGGGGAACTTCCATTTTTCCATTCTCGAAGGTGGGACTCGAGGGAGCGCCAGTCTCTCAGCATTCGCAGATGCCCTCGAGACTCCATAATCCGGTAGTACGCGAGCTGCCCTTGGGCCATGGCGGAGGCGATTTCATGGCTGCTGTAATCGAGCAATGCCTCGCCCAAGCCGGTCGAGCGAGCGAGCAGCGTGGCCAGGCAGACGGCCACTTCCCCCTGACGCATCTCGGGAAACGCCACGGTGTTCGCACCACGGCCCCTTTCCTTCATGCCTGCTTCAGCCATTCGGATTTCGGAAACTGGCCGCGTAAGGTCGCGATTCCAGTTCAGCGCGTTCCAGGCGAGGTCGAGGTGCGCGTCAATGACAATCATGATTTCGCTTTGGCTCCTCCCGGTTCTTCGCGCATGTGAGTAGCATATTTTCGTCCCCCAGACCAACGGTTGCTGGCAGTCTGGCAGGGGCAGCGGCAAGGGGAAGCTGGCCTCCCCGAATCCACCCGAGCCTGCCGGTCAGCGGAGTCTTGACCTGCATCGGCCGCAAGTTTAGAGTGTCCCCGGGGCCCCCCGGCTCAGTCTAATACGTGCGAGTCATTATCATTTTATTTTTGTGATCGGGCTTCTGCCAACGCCTTCGCAGACTCGAAGGAGGGTCCCGTGCGACGCATGCGATTGGGCTTTTATCTGATCTGGCCGCTGCTTTGGCCGGCCCCGGGGGCTGCCGAACACAACGCCTTGCTGCCGCGCCCGCAGCAGGTCCGCTACGGGTCGCACCAATTCCCGGCGCGTGGCCTAAGCATCCACTTCGCTTCCGCTCCCACTGCCGAAGACCGCTTTTCGGCGCAAAATCTTTCCTCCTGCCTTTCGGACCGCATGGGTGCGCCGGTGCCGGTTGCGAAAGACTCCGCTTCCGAACTGGCCCTTGTGCTCCGGCGCACCGGCACAGGACCCGACCTGCCGATCCCGGAGGAGCGCCCCGGTTCGGAATCGCGCGAGGCCTACTCGTTGAGCGTCACGCCCCAGGGTGGCGAAGTCCGGGCGAGCTCCTCGGCCGGTTTGTTTTACGGAGTCCAGACCCTGTGCCAGATGATCGAAGGACAAGGAGCCGATGCGGCGCTGCCGGAAGTGGAAATCCGCGACTGGCCCTCACTCGCCTACCGCGGAATCATGGTGGATATGAGCCACGGGCCGTTGCCTACCGAAGAAGAGGTCAAGCTCCGCATCGTTGCCTACGCCCGCGAGCGTCACGTCGGTGTAGTGCCTTGCCTGGAATTGTATGGGCACCTCCACGACGTTTTCCGGGTCGAGCGGTATGCGGACCTGGCCGCGGTGCCGCACGGAAGTGAGTTCAATCCTCTCAAACCTCAGGTGACCTCTCTGCTCGAGGACTGGGTGGACCAGATGGCCACCCTGTTCCCCAGTCCCTTTGTCCATGTCGGCATGGACGAGACGTGGGAACTGGAAAGATTCGCCAAGGCGGAGGCAGGGGGTCTCGGTCCGGGCGAACTCTATCTCAAACACTTCAAGAGCGTCGCGGGGCTCGTCAACCGGCGCGGCAGGCGGGTGATGGTGTGGGCCGATATTTTCTCGAAGTATCCCGAGATCATTGCCCAGCTCCCGGCTGGCACGGTCGTCGTCCCTTGGAGCTACGGGCCCGAAAATGACTACAACCACTTCTTGAAGCCCTTTGCCTCAGCCAACGTCGCCAAGTTTATCGCCACGGGCGTGACCGTTTGGAACCAGATCGCGCCGGACTTCGACCTGTCGTTTGACAACATTGACACCTTTCTGTCCACCGGCCGCCAGTATGGAATCTCCGGCCATATCAACACAATCTGGTCGGATGACGCGCAGGTGCTGATGCGGTCCGCCTTCCCCGGAATCGCTTACGGGGCGGCGGCCGGCTGGCAGGGCGCCCCCGTCGGGATACCATGCACGCCTTTTGGGCTGATCCGCTCCGGCCCGCGAACCTCAGGGCCTCGGAAGCACACCGGGACGATCTGAGGCAGACTCGCCTCTTGGCAGAAGACGCGATCGAGCGGCTCGAACGCGCCTCTTTGGCGGCCGGAGACCGCGCCACGCTTTCGAGTCTCCTCGTGCAGGCGAAGATGCTGGATTATGCGGCGATGAAAAACACCTTTGCCGCAGAAGTGGCCGGATTCTGGCGGGAATTGGGTCCCCATCCGAAGAGAGACGACCTGGAGTTCTTGCTCTTCGCTGAAATCGACGCTCAAAACCACAGCCGCGTCGAGGACTTGATGGACGAGATCAGCGAACTGCGTGAGCAGTACCGGAAGGCGTGGCTCGAGGAGTACACTCCGTATCGCCTGGGCACGGCGCTGGGGAAATGGGACGCTGAATTCCAGCACTGGTGGAAATTGCAGGGGCGATTGAATAAGTTCGCGGCAGAGTTTCACGACGGAGACGCGCTGCCGCCGCTCGAGTCACTCAGCCCGGAGCGTTAGCCGGCCGGGCGCTGTTTCCTGTCGACACGCGCCGCTAGCGCCGAGCGGCCCCGAAGCCCGGATGAGGCGCCTGGAAACGATTGCGGCGACCGTCCCGGGGCCTTTAACAGCGGAAGAACGAGCAATTTCGCCGCGATTCCCTTGTGATCGAACTTCCGGCAGGACAGGCAAGACACGTCTGGAAGCTAAGCCCCGCACGCTGCAGAGACGCGGGGCTTTAGGTTTTCGGTCTGGAGGTCGAGGGGGAAGGGTAGGATACTGGGACACTTGGACGACCATCTTCGAAGCGCCTAGTCCTGTGTCCGGCTGCTGGAATGAGGTTCGACAAATGGCGGACAAAGTTTCAACCCGCGTTGCGGAAAAAGAAATCAGGCTTGAGGCGCCGGTGGCCCGAGAGGTTTCGCTTCCCGCGCCCGCCGCGGAACGGCTGAACTCGCTCGATACCTTCCGGGGTTTCATCATGTTCTGGATTGTCGGCGGCGAGGCGCTGATGGTCGGAGTCCAGGCTCTCGGACAAAATCCCATCTTCAGCGGCATCGTCTATGAACTGAGGCACACGCCCTGGAAAGGATTGCGATTTTACGATTGCATCTGGCCATCGTTCATGTTGATGGTAGGCCTTTCGCTCCCACTGTCATTTGCCAAGCGTTCACTCGCCCAGAGCTATTCCCAATTCGTGGTTCACGCGTTGAGGCGCTCGCTGGTTCTCTTTCTATTGGGTTCGGTGCGCGAGTCGGTTTTCCTTGGTTCACCGTTCCTGATTGAACTGAGCAGCGCTCTTCAACCCATCGCCATCGCCTACTTCGTGGCGGTTTTGCTGGTCCGGAAGTCGCCTCGGGTTCAAGCCGCCGTCGCGGCGCTGATTCTGGCCGCTTACGCGCTCCTGCTGGCGCTGGTCCCGGCCCCGGGGATTCCCGCCGGGACTTACGAGCTGAACCACAACCTGGTGAACGAGGTTGACCTGGCGCTCTTTCGAGCCCACTGGGCCCGTTGGCCCTACGCGCCGGAAGGGTGGGGAACGGCTTTGAGCACCATTCCCACCGTCTCCACGACTATTCTGGGTTTGCTCATTGGCGAGCTGCTGATGAGCAAACGCTCGAAAGAAAGCAAGGTTAAGATGATGGGCGCAGCGGGTCTATCATGCCTGGCGCTCGGCTACGCGCTGAGTCCCGTAGTGCCGATCGTCATGAAGATGTGGACGACCAGTTACGGCCTCGTGACGGCAGGATGGGCTTGCCTCATGTTCCTGGTTTTCTACTGGCTCATCGACGTCCGCGGGTATCGCCGGTTGTCCGTAGCCTTCGTGGTGATTGGGGCGAACGCCCTATTCATTTACATGTTCGCGAGTCTCGTTCCTCTCGGCCGGTGGGTAGGCATCTTCACCAAGGCAATGGCGGGGAGCTCGGCCCGGGTTGAACCGCTCACCCGAGCGGTTTGCGTGCTGGCCATCGAATGGCTCATCCTGTTTTGGATGTACAGGAAAAAACTTTTCATCAAGGCATAGGGGCTTTTGGTCCCTAAGCTGGAGCCGGGCTTCCCCGGCTTTTCTTCCCGGCGAAACCGGAACGGGACCTCGCCCCTGGCTCCTCTCGAGGTGAAGTGAATGCGGTCCTGGTTTTTCCTTTTCAGTTGCAACCTGATGTGGGCGTTGCAGTTCACGTGCGTCAAGCTGGTTCAGGATCAGGTGGGGTCGCTCTTTACGGTCTGGGGTCCGATGACCCTGGCCACCTTGATGCTTTATCCCCTTATCCGGTCGGAAAGAGGGAAAGAGGGCGCCACGAAGACGGAGAGCAACAAGAAGGACATCCTCGTTTTTTTTCTTCTGGCGTTGCTCGGAGTGTTCCCCGGCCAAGTGCTCATCACCTGGGGCACGCGCATGTCTCTGGCCAGCAATGCGGCCCTGATCATGCTGACCCTTCCGGTCTCGACGGCGGTCCTGGCCTACATCTTCCTGGGCGAAAGAATGACCGGGGTGAGGTGGGCCAGCTTTGCGATGGCGATAGCGGGCGTCATCCTTTGTTCGGATATTGATTACAAATCATTGAACCTGGGCGCCGGATATCTCTACGGAAATTCGCTCATTTTTCTCGGTACCTTGGGGAGCGCCATTTATAATTCCTACGGCAAAAAACTGTTGGAGCGTTACACGCCGATGAAAATGCTCTTTTTTACTTATCTGGCGATGTTCGTCATCATGACGCCTCTGGTCCTCGTCGAGGAGAAGGAGGTCTTCTTCCGTCTCACGGGCTTCACCCTGCGAACCTGGACCGGGCTCGCCTTACTCACTGTTTTTCACAACTACTTGTCGATGGTCCTGTTTCTCAAAGCGCTCAAGCGGCTGGACGCAATCCAGGCAGCCCTTTCGAACTACCTGATCACCTTTTTCGGACTTCCCCTCGCCGCAATCTGGCTCAAGGAGAAACTCAAGGTGCTGGCGATCGTCGGCGGAATGATGGTCCTCGTCGGCACGCTGTTCATTACCCTGTGGGAAGACAAACGAAAGTCACCTTCGCTTGAGACCGGAATCGCCGGGAGCTGAAGGAGACACCGAAACCCGTCTGTGAGGCAATCGCCGATATGAGAGTTCCCCGCCGGAGAAATTCCAAAATCCTTTACCGGCAGCGACGCGCGAAATACTCGCCGAACCCCAAAGGAATCCCTGCGGGTGTCATTGGCATGGGCCTGATGGGGACGAGTATCGCCGCCTGCCTTTTGGCTGCCGGCCACCCGGTAACCGGGGTGGAGTCGGATGCCTCGAAGCGCCGGAGCGCCCGGGGACGCCTGCTGGCTCTACTCGAAGGCTCGCGAAAAGAGGGGTTGCTGAAGTCGGCGCCGTCGAAGATCGTCCGGCAGTTCGCCACGGGCGAGGACTTGTCTGTTCTTGCCGAAAGTCAAATCGTGATCGAATCGGTGAGCGAGGACCTCGACGTCAAAAGGGGGGTTATCCGCGAAGTCGAAGAGACCGTTTCTTCCGACACCGTCATCGGCAGCAACACCTCGGCCATCCCCATCACCGACCTCCAGCGGGGCGCCCTTCATCCCCGGCGGATTCTGGGGATTCACTGGGGCGAGCCGGCGCACATCTTGCGCTTCA
>QHZM01000306.1 GCA_003224665.1 Acidobacteriota bacterium | reverse complement strand
CCCTGAATTCAGTGCGAACGAAATTCTGGGGACATATAGCAGGTATACCAGACGCGCTGGATCTCACAGCGCCTGAGTAGTAGCCTTATTTCCTCTGTTCGCACAAGGAGTCGATTGGCAACATACACCGAATTATCGCACGCAAGGCACCCCACTGCGCCTGCACAAGGAAGTAGCAAACACCTGCTTATGCAACAGAACCGAGCGGTAGTCTGGGTTGTGATAAGGTGCAGAAAAGACCTTTCCTTCAAGGTGCAGGGTCTTGGTGGGCTTCCTGTCTTTTATGGAACATGTTATCAGATCGAATTCGTCAAATTCAGCTACTTTCATTGCTGCAGGCCCCCGTAGACACCGGAGCCAAGACTCTGTTTTGAAGATGTGGCGCGTTTGTTTCTGGTGCGTGCGAAGTTGGCGCCAGACGGCGGATTGCTCGGCCTTGGCGGGATCACGGTTAAAGGTAGAGAGGGGCCTCCAGGGCCCTCCCGTTCTTTATCGGGAGCCCGCTTGGGCTGGGGGAAGCATCCGCGCCACAACCATGTATAATCCTAAGGGGAGGTTGTCCTTAATGACTCTCATTGCGCCCCGGATTACGGTGGACCCGCAAATCCGCTTCGGTAAACCTGTTATCGAAGGAACGCGAGTTCCAGTTAGCGTCGTAGTCGGTGCTGTAGCGGCAGGTGACTCCTGGAGGGAAATTGCTCAAGAATACGGGATCGCGGAGGAAGATATTCGAGCCGCTTTAGCTTACGCCGCAAACCGGCTTGAGGAAGAAACCGTCCGAGCGCCCATCTAATGCCGCGCTTCCTCATCGACGAGGACTTGCCTCACCTGCTTGCCAGCTTCCCGGTTGAAAAAGGACATGGGAGCGATCACGTCCGCGACCTCAGCCTGCGGGGTTCTCCGGATAGCCGCGTATACGAGGTCGCCCAACAAAGACAAGCTGTCCTGGTCACGGGCGATATAGATTTCGGCAATCTGCTCCGATTTCCCCTCGGCGCTCATTTTGGCATCGTCGTTATTCAGTTTCCGTCGGTGATGCGAACCCGTGAACTGGCCGGGCAAATTGCCACAGCACTCTCGGCTTTGGACGAGGTCGTGTTCAAAGGCAACTTGATCATTCTCGAGCCAGCGAGAGTGCGAATCAGGCGACGGCCTGAGTGAGAGGGGATTACTTGCCCGGCCCGGTCGTCCGCGCTTCTCATTTGTGAATGCTGATTCCTGTCGTCTGACTCCTGACTCGACTTGCACACCGTTCCCTAAATCGTTGCTCCCGAGGCCACAGGATGTGAATGGTCCTGACCTATCTGGCTTTTGGCAACGCGGTGCCTCCGGCACCGGGAGGATGGGGTGATACGTCACCCCAGAATGGGTGCTGCAGAGCAACCTTCGGTTGCTATATGGGAACTTGTTGAAAACACAAGAGAGCAGCAGCCTAAAGAGAAAAAACAATGGGAAGAGAAACTGAGCCCGTTCTCCGCACGATCCCCACTGTGAACCAGTGTCCTTCGCCTACGCCTCCATCCAGGGTCACGACCGCTGACGCTGCGGCTGCGGTCGTTAGCCAGTACAAAATCAGTACAACTTGAGCGTTCCGAGCGTGTTTTTCGGTAATTTAGGGTTGCCAACCGTGCCGCAAAGTCAATAAGATAGACGGTCTCAACTAGCTTCGGGACCAAGAGGTCGGAGGTTCGAATCCTCTCGCCCCGATTTCTTTCTCCGGCTGACCTCCATGCAGGCAAAACGCATCCTGGTTACCAATGACGATGGCATCGAAGCCGAGGGCCTCAAAGCCCTCGAGCGGAGCCTGGAGTCTTTGGGGGAGGTCGTCGTCGTGGCCCCTGAGCACGAGATGAGCGCCACGAGCCAGTCCCTCAGCCTTCATTCGCCCTTGCGCGTTCGAGCGATTGACGAGCGGCACTACGCCGTGGCCGGCACCCCCGCCGACGCTGTCATCCTGGCGCTCCATCGCCTGCTGGCGACGAGGCCGGACCTGGTGGTGTCAGGAGTTAATCCCGGCGGTAACCTGGGTGAGAACATCGTCTATTCGGGCACGGTTGCCGCCGCCATGGAAGCGGCGCTCCACGGAGTGCCGGCCTTCGCGATTTCGCTCGCGTCGCGCAAGGACCTGGACTTCAGCGCCGCCGCGTCCTTCGCCTTCCACCTCGCGGCGAAAGTCCTCGCAGAGGGACTGCCCGCGGGAGTTGTGCTCAACGTCAATGTCCCGCGCGGCGAAGTCCGCGGGGTCCGGTTCACGCGGCAGAGCCAGAAAATCTCTCAGAACGTGATTCGCGAGCAGAAAGACCCGCGCGGCCGGCCTTATTTCTGGCACGACGAGACGATCAATTTCGACCAGGTTGAGCCGGACTCCGACTACGCCGCGATCGGCGCGCATGAGATCTCGATTACCCCGCTGCAGGTGAACCGCACGGATTACGCCAGCCTCAATCACCTCTCGCGCTGGCTGCCCGCGCTTCTGGCGACCGTCTCGAAATAAAAGCGAGACCCGCAAGCCGCCCCAGCCGTTTCCCTTGACTGAGATCTAATTTGCGTCTTTGGGGAGGAAACCGATGGTGACGTTCACGGTTTTCGCCGTTTTGTCGAGCGACTGCTGGTAACTGACATTCCAACCTCGCGGATTTGCCGGCAGGTGGCGGCCGGCCTGAGAAGTGAAGGCTTTCCTGTAGTTTTTATCGAAGGGATCGCCCGGGCGCAACTTCCAGTTTTTCTCGATGGCTTTTGTGTGGGACGGGTCGAGGCCCGTGACGGTCAAAGTGCCCATCCGGTAGAGGTCGCCTTCGCGCACGACGAGGTCGTAACTTGCGGTGGGAGGCGAGTCATGCAAGATGGGTTGCAACTCGACCGTGGCTTGCAGGTACCCTCGAGTGCCGTAGAGTTCTCGCACGCCTTCCAGGTCCTGCTGCAACTGAGTCGTGTTGACGGGTTCTCCCGCGACAAGATGAATGTGTTTGACCAGTTCCGTCGAGGAGATAACTGTATCCCCTGTCCAGCGGATGTCGGCCAGGCAGTATTGCGCCCCTTCCCGGACAGGAATATTCACGGCCAGGGCCCTCTGCGGGCCGTTCTCCTCGATGAGCTGGACAACGGGATCGTCGAAAGCGACGCGCAAGTACCCACGCTCCCAGTAAAGCGGGCCGACGTTGGCGGCGGCAAATTTGCGAACAAAAGACCGCTCGTAATTCGTTCCCAGCAATTGTCGAACGGCTTCCTGCAAGCCCGGCGAGTCGATGTGGGTCGCGCCGTGAAACTCGATGCGACGGATTTCGAGAGTCACCCCTTCGACTCGGAACAAAATGGCCTCGAGCGGCCCACCCTCTTGGCCAAACATGGTGTGGTGGATCGTGCCCTGAATTCCGCGCTCCTTCAGTAGGGTCCCAAGGGCGGCTTCGAGCTGGCCCGGCAGGCTGCCGGTGGGAGGCGCCTCGCCGGTGAAAAGCGGGACCAGTGAGCTGAGGCGCGACTGCAACTCCTTGTCGGAGAACCAGACGAAATTTTCGAAGCTGCACGGGAAAAATACCTTGGCGTCGGCCACGCGGAACTGCACCGCGTAACCAGCAGCTCCGGTCTTGTACTGGTAGCGCACATCCGCAAAGGCCCCGCTCGCGGCGAGCCGGTTTGCGGCGTCCCGGAAACTCTTAGGAGAGACAAGGGC
>QHZM01000305.1 GCA_003224665.1 Acidobacteriota bacterium | reverse complement strand
GAGGGACCTCTCGACGTCCCTCGCTCTCGACCGTACGCCCGCCGCATGATCGATATAGATGACGATGCCGAGCCCCGCCGCCTCCCCCTTGGTCACGCTCGCTGCCCACGGCGGCCCCGGCAATGGCGGCGCATCGCCCGAATTCGACCGCTGGGCCCAGCACAACCTTCAACCTCAGCGGCAGGCGGGGTACGGGTTGGTCTGGATCAAACTCCCCGCGGGCAACATTTCCGCGGACCAGTTCCGCGGATCGGCCAAGCTCCTCGAGACGTACAAACTCGGCGTCGCCCGGATCGCGATCTTGCAGGATCTCGTCATTCCCTGGACGCCTTTCTGGCGCGCGAAGGAAATTTACCTGGGCCTCGCAGCGCTAGGGCTGGCGACCCCCGGCGCGACCACTTGCAACCCGGGCATCACCCGCTCGCTCACCCTCGCCGATGTGCTGGCGAGCGAATTCGCGGACGAGTCGGACCCGGAAGTCCTGAAGGTCCGCATCAAGATCAGCGGCTGTCCGAACTCCTGCGGGCAGAACCCCATCGCGGACATCGGGCTGTACGGCAACGCCCGCAAGATCGGCGATCATCAGGCTCCCTACAACCAACTGATGCTGGCGGGAGAGGTCTCAGGCAACGGGGTCCGCTTCGCCCGCCACGTCGTGCCGATTGCCGCGAAACGCATCCCGCAGGCGCTGCGCGCCTGGCTCGACGTCTACCTGCGCAAGCGCGAGGTGAACGAGTCTTTCCGCGCGTGGGCCCTGCGGACCCCGGACTCCGCCATCATCGACCACCTGCAATAAATCCTCGACACCCGAGGCGACGTGGACGACCTTTTTGTGGACTGGGGCGACCAGGAATTCTATACGCTCAAGCTCCGCCGCGGCGAATGCCCGGCTTGAGCGGGCCACGCGCGCCCGCTGGCCAGTGGCAGCTCATACGGCTGCAATAACTGGCCAGGCCGGATCAGAAGCTCGGTCGCATCACCGTGCTCAAGAGGGCCGCGCGTTCAATCCTGTGTGTGAGTCACCGTGCGAAGCGGGGTAGAGGCAGCGCGTGAGCCTTTGCCGGCGGAATGCGTGCGGTTAGCCAGGCCCCGCTCAGTTCGGCGGGAAAGCGCGTTGAGAAAAAGGCCGGCAGGCGCACCGGCATCGTGCGGCGTGGAGTTCGGCGCCAAGAAAATGTCCGGCTTGCCGTCCCGATTGAAGTCGGCGACGGCTGCGCCAATGAAGTTGCCAGCGGCGTCAAAGCCTGGCAGGTAAAACCACTCTTCGAATCGCTGGCCCTGGAGGTTACGCAGCGCGACGCTGGGCTCCAAGCGCTCGGCATCGAGACTGCCGTTCACCAGCACCAGGTCCGTCCAGCCGTCCATGTCCAGATCGGCGGCAACCACCTGCATGGTGCCGTAAGAGCGGTTCAAGCCGACGCGACCTGTGACCTCTTCGAAACTGCCGTCCCCCCTGTTTCGAAACAGCCGGGCGGTGTGCCGGTTCGTTCGATAACCGGGCTCGACCAGACAACGGGCTACTTCTTCGAAGGGCGCGTGAGTCGTTATGAGAAGATCCGGATGGCGGTCGTTGTCATAGTCGAAGAAGACCGCGCTCACGCCCTCGCCGCGGATTCCCTTCAAGCCGGCTTGCCCGGTTGCGTCCAGGAACCGGCCGTTTCCACCGTTAGCGAACAACACTGCGTCCTTCCGCCAGAACAAGACAAAAAGGTCGGGTCTTCCGTTGCCGTTCACATCGCTCACGGTGCAATCGACCGCCGTCTCCGAGCGCGTCAAGCCTGCCACAGAAGTCTGTTCGGCGAAACGGCTGCCGGTATTGCGGAAGAGACGGACTGAGCTATGAGTGGTATCCGACTGGCCGACCTCAACCAGGTCCACGCGGCCGTCTCCATCAAAGTCGAAGAAGCAGGCACGAGCGGTTGAGCGCGAGCCTC
This sequence comes from Acidobacteriota bacterium, assembly GCA_003224665.1. Taxonomy (GTDB): domain Bacteria; phylum Acidobacteriota; class Terriglobia; order UBA7540; family UBA7540; genus QHZM01. Next base: position 1,152 of record QHZM01000305.1, on the reverse strand, counting down.
CGAGGCCCATCCCTGCCGTAACGTCCGTGAAAGTACCGTTGCGGTCATTGTGATACAGCGTGTTCTGGCCGGTTCCCATGTATCCGGGCCGAACCAGGTAGAGGTCGGGATAACCGTCGCCATCGTAATCCACCCAGGTGGCGTCCCACGCGACAGGAGCTCGAGAAAGCCCGGCAGCCCTCGTCACGTCGCGAAAGTTTCCTCCTTGATTCCGATACAGCCTGACGCCAGAACCCCTGCCCGTGAGGACGAGTCCGGGGTAGCCGTCATGGTCGAAATCGGCGGCTACGGCGCGACCGCTTCCGAGCTTCGCCGGCACGCGCGTGAAGGGATGCGCAGGCGCCTTGGCCGCGTCGGCAAGTCTGGAAAGTTGGAATTCCTGCGGCGTCCCGGGGGGGTAGCCACCGAGTTTGACCGAGACCCAACGCAGGAGAAGCATGGAACTGAGGGCAGATCTCTCAAGAGCGGTAAGGCGCTTACCCGGAGCCGGCAGCACGTCTCCCTCCGAGAGCACGCCTCGGCCGATGATTTTCCGATCCTTGGCGTAACTGCCGAGCACCTTGTGCAGCGGCCGAAGACTTTCCCGGTACTGGCCCTCCAGGAAAAGGACGTAAGCCGAGAAGAAGCTCCCCTCAGGCGAACCAGATCCCGCGGCAATTTTGAAGTTATCAAGCGCAGGGCGGTAGCGCCCTTGATTCAGCTCGAGAATTCCCAGCCGGAGGAACGGCCCCGCCTGCTCGCGGTTGATCTGAATCGAGCGGGAGTACGCCTCTCGCGCCCCCTCGAAGTCTGCGGGCGCCCCAGGCGCGAGCACCGAAAGTATGTTGCCTAACTCCGAGAACGCGCGGCCACTCGAAGGGTTGAGTGAAATCAATCGGCGAAAGCCGGTCGCAGCTTCCCTGTACTCGCCGAGTTCTTCAAGGCAGGATCCGAGATAGTAAAGCGAGTCTTCGTGTTCTGGGTTGAGGCGCAGGCCTTGGCGGTAGGAATCGGCGGCTTCGGCAAAATCGCCGTGGAGACGCAGAGTTGTTGCCTTATTGAACAATTCCCAGAATGCTCGGATGCGCTGCCTGTCTCGGTCTGCGGTGGTCGTCCCGGGTATTCTTTCCCCCGTCCTCCTCTTGGCGATCGCGATCAGCGCGAGGGCCACGA
>QHZM01000304.1 GCA_003224665.1 Acidobacteriota bacterium | reverse complement strand
TTGAACTGCGTTCGCCAGAGACCCGCGCAGCGGTCCGGTTGCCCGCGGACGTAAGGAAGTGGCTGCCGGGTGACGCTGTGTTCGATGGCCCCGTTTACGTTCCGGAGAGCCTCAAGCCAGGAACGTATCGTTTGCGCGTTGCCCTGCTCGACCCGCGCACCGAGAAGCCCGCCATCCGCCTCGCCATCCAGGGACGCGACCCGGACGGGTGGTACTCCTTAGGTTCCGTCGCGGTGGAGTAATTCGAATCCTGGAAGTCGTGTGAAATTGAATTTCTTCAACACATCGCCGGCGGAAAGATGTTGAGCGCTTGCGTAAATTGACCGTCACGATTCCCCACGGAAGTATCAACAGGTAAGGCCGGAGGTCTCTGGTTTCGCTTGACATTACCCCCATTTCGGAGTAATAAACCATCACGCGTCGGGTGGGTCATAGAAAAACAGTTTCTTCACAATCGGAGGGAGGGTCTTCATGTCTCGCTTCCTGAAAACCGCAGTTCTTTTCGCGTGCCTCGCAATAGGACTGGGCACGGGGTTGGCGCAGGGTCCCGTTGGCACCCTTAACGGCACCATTTTGGACCCGGCCGGCGCAGTCGTGCCTGGAGCTACCGTGGTTGCAGTCAATAACGCCACCGGAGTGGAATCGAAGACAACCAGCACGTCGGCGGGCGCTTACACGCTGCCTTACCTACCCGCCGGAACGTACACCGTTCGAGCCTCGGCGCCAAACTTCAAGACCTCCACAGCGGAGAACGTCATCCTGCGCGTCGCCCAGGATCTTACGTTGAACATCAGCCTTCAAGTAGGCACGGTCAGCCAGCAGGTGACGGTCAGCGATCAAGCTCCGCTTATCGACACGGGCACGGCCGAAATCGGGCGTTACATATCGGTCGAGGAATACAAGAGCTGGCCGATTTTCGTCGATGACGGGCAGCGGCAGATTCAGAGCTTCATCTTCAGCAGCCTGCCCGGCACCTCCGGTGACACTTTTAAGGGATCAATAAACGGCGGGCAAGAGTATTCTCACGAGATCCTGATCGAGGGCATTCCGATCGGGCGGTCGGACCTTTCGGGAGGCAACAACAACGAATTCAGCCCGTCCGCGGAGGCGATCAGCGAGTTCAAGCTGCAGACGGGAGCGATGAGCGCCCAATACAACGGCGGACAGACCGCCGTGGCGAATTTCACCATCAAGTCCGGGACCAACGGCCTGCACGGGACCGCTTTCTACTACAACCAGAACGAAGCCCTGAATGCCCTTAGTCTGCAGAATAAGACATCTGGAGGAAAGAAGTCGCGGCACCGCGAGGACAATTACGGATATTCGCTCGGTGGGCCCGTTTATATTCCCAAGGTTTATGACGGCCGCAACAAAACCTTCTTCTTCACAAACCTTGAGAGAACGAAGGAGAACGATCTCCGGTTCGGCGGATTCGCCACGCTACCTACAAAAAATTTCAAGAATGGCGATTTTTCTCGCCTGCTGGACCCGAACTTTACGAATAACCCGCTATCGGGCAGCCAAGTCAGCACTTGCGGGGCGACGGGCGACCTGCCGTGCTTCGATGCGCTGGGCCGCCCGGTCATATTTGGACAGATTTACAATCCCAGCACGACAAGAAACGTGGGCACTAGTGTTGTTCGCGATGCCTTCGGTTTCGACCCCGTTACGGGTTTACCGATTCCCGGGCAGGCCAATATCATCCCCGAATCGGCCTGGGACCCCGTAGCGAAGAACGTTATCCAGAACGTGGGTATCGTGGACCCGCAGTTCGACAAGATGCTCAACAATATTCCAAGAGTGGGCACGTGCTGCCCATTCTTCAAGCTGCATCTTTTTGGCCTGAAAATAGACCACGTCATCAGTGAAAAGCATCGCATTTCCGGGTATTACAATCGGAGCTACCGCGACCGGAACAACAATGGCGCCGCGCGGTTTCTTCCGATTCCAGGTCCGCCGACCACTAGCTGGCAGGAGCAGATCACGCCGGGGCACATGGTGAGGGTGGCCTTGAGCTCGACGCTCACGCCAACGCTGCTGAACCGTGTGGCGGGGGGTTACAACCGCTTCCGGAACCAAAACGGCGCGCCTCCCGAGACCGTGAACAAAGACTGGGCTCAGACGATTGGGCTACAGAACCTGCCCGGCACGATGTTCCCGACCTTCAGTTTTAGCGGCAACAACGCCACGGCATATCAGGGCGGACGGATCGGGCGGATGGGCGTCGGCTTTGTGGATGACAGCCCAAACGGAAGCTACATCTACACCGACGATCTCACCTGGATTAAAGGAAAGCACAGCTTCCGGTTCGGCTATCAATATAGCCGCTATTTCTACAATGACAAATCGCTCTCCGACGCCGGGTCCTTCACCTTCAGCCCGCGCCAAACGGATCTTCCCGGTTTTTTGGACTCCACCGGACATTCGTTCGCAAGCTTCCTGCTCGGCGGAGCGCTTAAAGGGGGCCACGGAGTCCATATATTGATCCAGGGCTTCCGCCAACCTGAACACGCCTTTTACGCCGCAGACGACTGGAAGGTGACCCCAAAGCTGACAGTCAACGCCGGATTACGCTGGGAAATCATTCCGCCGTTTTATGAGCGCACCGGCCGCATGTCGCAGATAGACCCTAATACACCCAATCCCGGCGCGGACAACAGGCCCGGCGCGCTCGTGTTTGCCAGCCGCAGCAGCCGCTTTAACAACACATACTGGCGGGAATTCGGTCCTCGTCTGGGGTTAGCCTACCAGTTCAGCAACAAGCTCGTAGTCCGTGCCGGATACGCGATGACGAATACACCGCCGATCCGGAACGATTGGGGATACGGAGGATTCACCTTGGGATTCACGGGCTCCGTGCCTGTAGTGGCGGGGAGGAGTCCAACCGGATTCATCGACGATCCCGCTATCTATTTGAGCCAGCCCTACCCCAATCTTCAGGGCTCGCTGCCTAATACCGATCCGGCTCAGCTCAATTACGATGGGCCATGGCTGACTACCGCGAGAAATGCCAATCGCCCGGGATATGTGCAGAACTACAATTTTACCGTTCAGTATCTATTGCCTCGCCAAACGGTGCTGGAAGTCGCATTTATCGGTAATAAAGGCACTCGACTCTGGGGATCGACTGGCGTTTTCGGCGAATATGACGGTCTGCCCTCGAGCCTGCTTTCCATGGGTGACACTAACAGGCTTGGTCGGTAGCAATCCTTCGTTCAGGCCTTACCCCAGTTTTCCGGACGACCTGAGTGTCGGTCAGGCCCTCAGGCCCTATCCGCAGTATTTCGGTGTTCAAGAAGCGTTTCCATACAATACCAACTCCAACTACAACTCATTGCAGGTGACCGCGACGCGGCATTTGACCAAGGGGCTCGGCTTCCTCGCGGCATACACCTGGTCCAAAGCGATTGGCTATGTGGACGCCAACGGACCGGGAGCCTATTACGCTACCGTTCAGGATTACTACAACCGGAGACTAGAAAGGTCCGTGACGGAATTCAATCACCCGCAAGATTTCAAGCTGACGTGGGTGTACGAATCTCCGATTGGAAGCGGCAGACGCTTCGATCTGCACTGGGGCAACTGGGTTCTCGGAGGGTGGCTTGACCCTTGGCGGGGCCTCCAGCAAAGTTGACGTGTTCAACGGGACGCCGTATCTCAACCCGGCTGCCTTCACGACCAGTCCACAATCGGCGAGCGGAAGTGGCGTTCCCCTGCGTGTGGGCACGGCTCCAAGGTTCCTGTCGAGCGTGCGCGGCCCGCATAGCATGGACGAGATATTCCGGATGAGTAAGAGGTTTCCATTCTCCAAGCGGGAGGGTACTTTCTTTGGGCTTGGGATGACCATGACCAATCCCTTTAACCGCACCAGCCGTTACATAGCTAGCACGGATGTCACCGACACGGAGTTTTTCGGAAAGCTCCTGGCTGGTGGAGGCGGCCGGACCATCCAGTTGGATGCGCGGATCGAATTTTAACTCAGAGTTCCAGTGTTGAAAGTCTTCGACGGACCGGGCGCGCCATGCGCCCGCTCCGTTGCCTTTTCTGACCCTGCTGGCTTCTCGCCAAGTACATCTCTTTTCAAATCCAAGTGTTAAAATAGAAGTGAGCGGTCTATTTATGAAGCTCTCCCACATGTCAGCCTTCCTCGCGGGGCTGTGCCTGTGCAGTATGGGTGTGCTCCCCTCCTGCACACCTACCCACAAAATGGACAGCGACAAGCGTGCTGCGTTGCGCCCCCTAAACGTGGCGGTCGTCACCATCGACACATTGCGGCCGGATCGCGTCCATTGCTACGGCTACCAGCAAATCGAAACGCCGGCCCTCGACTCCCTGGCGCAGAGCGGCGTCCTGTTTGACCAGGCCGTCGCGCAGACGCCGTTGACGCCGCCATCACACGCGAGCATCTTTACGGGCCTATATCCGACCGCGCATCACGTTCGCAACACGGGCGGTTTTATTCTGCCATCGTCATCCCGGCCGCTGGCGAAGATCCTCCAGGAACAAAGTTGGGATACGGCGGCGTTCATCGGTTCCGCGGTCCTGAAGAGGATATTCGGATTCAATCTGGGCTTTAATGTTTACGACGACCAAATGCCCAAGCCCGGCCCGTCCGACCAGTTTCGGGAAGACCCGGAGCGCCGCGCGGGCGTCGTGGTTGACCGGGCGATTCAGTGGTTGAACGCGCAATCGGGCAAACCCT
>QHZM01000303.1 GCA_003224665.1 Acidobacteriota bacterium | reverse complement strand
GTCTTCATTCGATTCGAGGTTCAAAGAAAGCGGCGCAAGCTATTTCATGACCCTCTGGGATCTACCCGGCGGCGCCCGGGCGCAGGCGCAAGCAGCCGCCCGCTCTCTCCATCACTTGTTCTTCCACACCGGCTTGCGCTTTTCGACGAGCGCGCGCAGACCTTCCTGAGAGTCTTCGAGTTCGAACAACTGGTTCAAGTAAATGTCCTGGGACTTCTTGAGCGCCTCGCCAAACGGCCGCCAAGTGCCCTCGAAGATCACCCGCTTGAGCAGTTGAAGGACGGGACCGCTCTGCTCCCCGATGCGCTTCACGAGCGAGTCCACCGTCTCCTTCAGCGCCGAGCGAGGAACCACTCGGTTGACGAGGCCCATCTGCAAAGCCTGCTGGGCGTTGATCGGGTCGCCGGTCAGGAGAAGCTCCATCGCCCGCCGCGGGCCGATCACCCGCGGATAGACAACCGCGCCGAGCGGCGGGAACACTCCCAGCTTGATTTCGGGCTGGCGGAACTGCGTCTCCTCGGTGGCAATCACGAGGTCGCAAAACGCGGCCAGTTCTGCGCCGGCTCCGGAAGCCACGCCATTCACCACGGCCAGGACGGGCTTTGAGACGTCGCTCATAGCGCGAAAGACGGCGTGAAAAGCGTCCATCATCTGGAAAACCATCTGGGCTGTGTAGCCCTCGGCGCCGACACCCATGGAAAAGTAGCCTTCGCATTCCGGGGACGAGTCGATCAGGATCAGGCGCACGTCCTCGCGCAGGTTCAGGCTCTCGACGGCCTTCGCCATTTCCTTGAGCATTTCAATGTTCATGATGTTTTGCTTCGGCCGGTTCATGGTGAGGTGCCCGACCACGCCGGAAGCGTCCCAGCGGATGAACTTGAAGTCCCGTTTTCCCTGCTCCTTCTCTTCTTTCACATCCGACTCTTTGATTTCGTCTGCCATGTTGACCCTCCCAGGAGTCCCGCTGGCTTTCAGCTTTGGCGGTTGGGCGGCCCGCTCCGGTCTCATCTTGGACCTTCGGTCCTGCGGGCCGTATAATTCATCGGATAGCCGCGCGAGATCCGACCACTGAGGTCGGCCGTGATGAGATCAAGAATTTCCCCCTGACGAGCCACGATAGGCGGCTTCCCGTTTTTTCTTGCTGGACAGATTTTAAGCGGCTTCAAGCGCAAGCGCCATGCCCAGCCCGCCCGAGCACAGCCCGGGCGACGATCACGCCGAGGTCCGGAGCCGAACAATTGCGAAGTGCCCCGGCGCACTTTCCAATGGGCGTCCGCACGGCGCTCAAGATAAAAATAGCGCGCACGCTGTTGCTATGCTATCACGAGAGTCCTGGCGCCGAAAGGCGGGCAAGGCGCGCCCCTCTTTTCCTGGGCAGGGTTTATTGCGTCCACCATTTGGAGTAGGATGGGTGGAGAAGGTGCTCAATGACTTACAAGCGAGCTATCCTCCTGCTGTCCGCCCTCGCCGTGGCCGCTTCCGTGGCAATAGCCTCGAGCGAGACCATCTACGATGAAGAAGCGAACGCTCGCAAGCAGATCGCCGCGGGCATCGCTGAGGCCTCCCGGAGCGGAAAGAACGTTGTCCTGGTGTTCGGCGCCAACTGGTGACCGGACTGCCATGCGCTGGATGCGCAGTTACATAAGCCCGAACTCGCCGCCCTTGTCGCCAGGAACTTTGTCATCGTCAACATTGATACCGGTCGCGGCGAAAAGAACGTGGACATTGCCGAAAAATATGGCGTGCCCCTCAAGCCTGGGATTCCCGTATTGGCCGTGCTCGACTCGCGCGGAAAAGTGATCTACGTGCAGGACGAGGGCCAGTTTTCCGATGCCCGCCACATGACCTACGAGAGCATCAAGACCTTTTTCGAGCAGTGGAAACCGAAACGGTAAGCTCCCGGAAGGGCACGGCTTCAGCCGTGCCGCGTGAGGCGCGCTCCCCCGCCGTCCAAAGCGGGCTTTAGCCCGCCGCCAATGGCATCTGGAGAGTCGCGGACGAGCGACGTACGCAGCCCCCCCTATTCGTACTACGACATCGGTGTGAATTTATCCGCCGATCGCATTACTTTCGAGTGCGAGGGCCGCAAGTAATACGCCTATAGCGAAGACTTTCCCGGCGTGTGAGGGATAGGCAAGACCAGGCAAGAAGCTAAGGCCGGGTTCCTCGACGCCATGAGGATTTACATCCGCGAATGCCGCGGGGGTCGGCTTCGCTAACGGGGTACTCTCTTCAGAATGTTGTGGGTTCCAATGCGACGCAGTATCAGCGTGTCGTCAACAAGCGTGTAGACGATTCGATGTGACATCGTAACGCTCGCTTCCCAACTATCCTTCGTTCCTTTGATCTTCTTCGCTCGCAGCGAAGGGTGACGCGGGTTTTCCGCTAGCAGGAGGATTGCCTTTTCGGCGCGGGGCTGGAGGTCTTTAGGGAGGCTTTGGAAGTCTCGCTTGAAGGACTCGGTGCGAAAGAGCTTCAAGAAAGCCTCCGAGCCCAGGCGGTAATAAGCCGGATGCCTCGGCCTAGGGACCGGTATTTTACGACTTCAATTCCTTGAGGAGCTCCTGCACGGAATCGAAGCCCTTAATGTCGCCGCGGGCGATGTCTTCGTCTGCCTCGCGTTCCATATGGTGCCACTCGGGGGTCCAGTACCAGAGCTGGTCTTTGGGGATGAGGCTTACGGGAACCATTTCAACCCTGCTTCCCACTAGTCGAACCAACATATGGTCGCCCTTCCTGATCCCCAGGGCCTTCGAGATCCGATGAGGGATGGTGACTTGCCGCTTTGCCCCGATGCGAACCGCTTCTTCCAACGTTGCTTTGGTCTTTGGCATCGCGCTTCTCCGATTGTCGGATTTTCCTACTTTCCGACGATCACGTCAAGGGAGAGGATTCGTCGGGCCGAAACCGGGCTCTATGCCGACGCCTGTTCGGCGCCGCGGCGCTGGAAGATTTCGATGTACACGTTGACGAGAGAGACGGCGGCGGGGGTAATGCCCGGGATGCGGGAAGCCTGACCGAGCGTCAGGGGACGGACCTTGGTGAGTTTTTCCACGACCTCGCGCGAAAGGCCGGAGACTTTCCGGTAATCAAACGACTCCGGGATGCGGCGCGACTCGGCGCGCTTCATCCGTTCCATGTGCCGCTCCTGCTGGGCCAGGTAGCCTTCGTACTTGATATCGGTCTCGACGCGCCGGGCTTCTTCGCGCTCGAGTAGGGGCGATTCGCGAATCGCCCCTACGCCCCTGGACGCCAGCCCTTCATTGATCCATTCCATCAAGTCTTCGATTTTAATTTCGGGTCGCTTGAGGAGCTGGGCTCCCGTCAGCGGGCAGGGCCCCGTGAACCGGCTGTCGCTCATCAGGCCCAGCCTCGAGTAAATCTCGCTGCCTACGCGCGATTCGGGGTCGAGGCGACTGTCGAGTAGGAACTTTGTGGCGGCGGAAATCCTCTGTCTTTTCTCGAGGAACGCCTGATAGTCCTTTTCCTTGATCGTTCAATCAGGATGCCCGTGTAGCCGCGCGTCCGCTCGACGACGACCGGCTCGCGCTGCTGCACGCGCAGGCCAGCGTTGATGCCCGCCATAATCCCCTGGCATGCGGCCTCCTCGTAGCCGGTCGTCCCGTTGATTTGTCCGGCCAGGAAAAGGCCCTGGATTTTCTTCGTTTCGAGCCAGGGGTAAAGCTCGGTCGGCTGCACCATGTCGTATTCAATGGCGTAGCCGGGGCGAATCATTTCGGCGTTCTCGAGGCCGGGGATCGACTTGACCATGCCTGCCTGGACGTCAATCGGCATCGAAGTGGACATGCCGTTCACGTAGATCTCGTAGGTGTCCAGGCCTTCGGGCTCGAGGAAAATCTGGTGGTGAGGCTTGTCGGCGAACTTGACGACCTTGTCCTCAATCGAAGGACAGTAGCGCGGCCCGATGCTTTTGATCTGACCGGAATAGAGCGGCGAGCGACGGATATTCTCGCGGATGACGCGGTGAGTCTCGGCGTTCGTGGTGGTGATCCAGCAGACGGTCTGCGGCTGGGTGATGGCGCGGGTGCGGAGGCTGAAGGGAGTGGGGACCGGGTCGCCGGGCTGCACCTGAAACTGGGAAAAGTCAATGGTCCGCGCGTCGAGGCGGGGCGGCGTTCCGGTCTTGAGCCGGCCGACTTCGAAGCCCAGTCGTCGCAGCGCTTCACCGAGCATCACCGCCGGCGGTTCGCCCGAGCGTCCCGCGGGGTACGTCTGCTCGCCGCAATGGATTAACCCGTTCAGAAACGTGCCGGTGGTGATGATGACGGCACCGGCTTCGACCGTGCGCCCATCTCGCAGCTTGATTCCACGAACCCGACGTAGGGGCGCATCGCGATGCGCCCCTACAGTTAGATCCTCGAGCACCAGGTCCACCACTTCCGCCTGCTTGATGCGCAGATTGGGCTCAGCTTCGAGCACCTGGCGCATTTTGGCGCGATAAAGTTTCTTGTCGGCCTGCGCGCGCGGTGACCAGACGGCGGGCCCGCGGCTGGTATTGAGCAGGCGGAACTGGATGCCGACGGCGTCGATCACCTCGCCCATCACGCCGCCGAGAGCGTCCACCTCGCGGACCAGATGCCCTTTCGCGATGCCGCCCACAGCGGGGTTGCAGGACATCTGGCAAATGAGGTCGAGGTTCATGGTGTAAAGCGACGTCCGCA
>QHZM01000292.1 GCA_003224665.1 Acidobacteriota bacterium | reverse complement strand
TCGAGTGCTCCTCCATGAATCGCATGCGAAGCAACGACCCCAATCGTTCCCTGGGAGGAACTCTCATAACCTACCCAAGAACCGTCCCGGTGAAAGGACTTGTTTCGGGTCCCAGGCAAGTTTTAGCTGCCGCATCAATTCAAGATCGTCTCCGGCCGGGCCCCACACATCAAGGGTTGACTTCAGCTCACTCGGGCACTGTTCGACGATCAGCGCGCCGTTCACGCTCTGCGCTTTCTGCCGCAGGTCCGAAATGAGCGGGGCCCACGGTGTGACCGTCTCCCTGTCGGCCCACAGGCACAGGTAAATGATTCCGACTGCTGTCTGGCCGAAGCTGGCGGTGAAAAGGCCTGCCTTCCCGGCTTCCTCCCGGGCGCAACTCAAAAAGTCCTCGCTGGCCGCCGGCGGCAACGCCGCCTTCAAAATTAAAACCGCCGGGCGGCTTGCAACCATCCACGTTCGAAAATCCGAAATGCGCTCCCAAACGAACTCAGCATCGTGGCTATCGAGCCGGCGGGGTTCGACGCCGGCATCGCGGGCAAGCGCTTCAAGCTCTCTTTCCGATCGTTCGATCACTCGCGGCGTTCCGCCCGTTTCAAGCCACAACTCACTCTCTCGGGTTTGCGTGTCAAGAGGAGTGCCAGCCCGAGAAAGGCCTGCGGCCGTCGCATCCAAAAGGGCCATCCGCAGCGGCTGTAGGGGAGAGTTCAGGATCTTTCTCCGTAGCTCTCGCGCGGAGTCAAGCCCTCTGACCGACGCAACGAAGGTCGCGCGCTCGGCCGGCAAGGGGAAAAGTTTCAGACTGGCTTCGACAATTACTCCGAGCGTCCCATAGGAGCCAATCAGGAGTTTCACCAGATCGTATCCCGCGACGTTCTTGACCACCCGGCCGCCTGCCTTGATGAGCTTTCCTTCTGTGGTGGCAATCTTCATCCCCAGGACCATGTCGCGGGGGCTGCCGTATTGGAGGCGGAGCGGCCCAGCCGAATTCGTCGCCAGGATGCCCCCAAGACTCGCGCGTGGGCCGCCGGGCGGGTCGAGGGGCAGCCAGAGGCGGCGACGAGCAAGAAAGTGCTGCAAGTCTCCGAGCTTCATTCCCGCTTCGATGGTGATGGTCAAATCGTCAGGCTCGTAGTGCCAGACGTGGTTCATTTCTTTAAGGGAGAGCGCCACGTCGAAACGCCGGGGCGGGTTTCCGATGCTGATTTTCGAGCCGTTGCGGAACGGAACCACAGCCAGGCCGAGTTCGGCGGCGTGGCTGAGGACACCGGCCACCTGTTCCGCCGAAGAGGGATACACCACCCAATTCGGCACTTCGCCGTCAACCGCGTAGGCCGCGCACTCAGCCGCGCCTGAAATGACGCGCGAGTCACCCACGACAGCCGCGAAACCCGCTTGCGCCGGCTGGACGGCCGTCGTCATGCGGCGCCTCCGACGCTCACCTGAATCCGCAATTCCCCGCACATTTTCCCGGTGGGGAGGACCTTGCCGGGGTTCAGCGAGCCGCTCGGGTTGAAGACGCTTCGTATCTTTCTCATCATTTCAAGATCGTCGCTCGAAAATATCAGCGGCATCAATTCATTCTTCTCGATGCCGACGCCGTGCTCACCCGTAATCGAACCGCCCATCTCAGCGCACTTCGCCATGATTTCACTCGCCGCGGCCAGCACCCGCTTACTCTGGTCCGGATCGCGAGCGTCGAACATCAGCAAGGGGTGCAAGTTGCCGTCGCCGGCGTGGAAAATATTTCCAATGAGAAGTTCATGCTTGCGGCCGATGTCGGCGATGTATTCGAGCATTTCCGGCAGGCGCGTTCGCGGGATTACGCCGTCCTGAACGTAAAAATTCGGGCTGATCCGCCCCAGGGCCCCAAACGCATTCTTTCTTCCCTTCCAGAGCAGGTCGCGCTCTTCCGCGGACTTCGCGCGCCGGACATCGCGGGCGTTCTTCTCGCGACACACCGCCTCGATCTGGTCGGCCTGTTCCTCGACCGCTTCGCGCAGTCCCTCGACCTCGATCAGGAGAACGGCCGCCGAGTCCAGCGGGTAACCCGCGTGGGTCGCTGCTTCGACTGCGCGGAGCGAGAGCCCATCCATCATTTCGAGCGCCGCAGGCGTGATCCCCCGCGCGGTGATGCCGGCCACAGTCCGAGTGGCGTCCAGGACGCGGTCATAAATGGCCAGTAAAGTTTTAACCGCCTCCGGCTTCCGGCAGAGGCGCACCGTGATTTCCGTAACGATTCCGAGCGTACCTTCGGAGCCAACGATCAATCCGGTCAAGTCATAGCCGGGGCGGTCCCAGACCTTGCCGCCCGTGTGGATCACCCGCCCGTCGGGCAGCACGACCTCGAGTCCCAGCACGTGGTTCGTCGTCACGCCGTAGGCCAGCGTGTGGGGCCCGCCGGAATTTTCGGCGACGTTGCCGCCGATCGTGCAGGCCTTCTGGCTCGAGGGGTCAGGACCGAAATAGTAACCCTGATCTGACACGGCGAGAGAAAGGTCGAGATTAACGACGCCCGGCTGGACTCGAGCGCGCTCGTTCTCGAGGTCGATTTCGAGAATTTTCTTCATCCGCGCAAACGCCACCAGGATCCCGCCCTGAGTGCTCACAGCCCCGCCGCTCAATCCCGTGCCGGCGCCGCGCGGGACGACAGCCACATTCTCGCGCGCGGCCAGCTTCACGATTTGGACCACGTGTTCAGTTGTGGAAGGGAATGCGACCGCGTCTGGCTGGCGCAGGCAGGAAAGCGCGTCGTACTCATAGAGCATCAGGTCTTCCGGCCTCGAGAGGACGCCGTCCTGACCGACGATGCGCACGAGTTCGCGCAGCAGGGATAAAGAGGCCATGGAGGAAAGCCCTTCGAGAAGCGTCGCCGGGTCGGGACAAACGCAATGGCTGATGGCTTCTTGAATTACTCGACGACGCCCGCGCCCAACCCTTCATTCCGAGTATATAGAACGGTCTGAGGGGGGTCAATTCAACCGAAGTGGTGGCAGCACGGGAAGACGAGCGCGCGCGCTCAAATTTTCCGCCCCGGCCGATTTGAAGATCAGGAAAAGATTAAGAGCCGGCAAGGCTTGAACGAGGAGGGATCGTCGGGAGAGGCAGCGCTACTGTTTTTTCCCCTGCCACTTGCGCTCGAGAGCTTCGTGGAGGCGCGACCGGACGACGTCGGGCAGAGGGAAAAGCTTTCCGTCGCAATACAGTTCAATCGTCTTGCGTGTCGTATCGAGCACTACCCGGCAGTTGTGGCACATCTTCAGGTGCGCTTCGATCGTCCGCTTCAGCTCCGGGTCAAGCTCCCCGTTCAGGTAACTCGAAATTTCTTCGATGGTGTTTCTGCAGCTCACCGGGGTCACCCCTGCTTAAAGACTTTGCTCAATTCCTCGCGAAGGCGGAGGCGCGCCCGAAAGAGGCGAGCCTTGACCGCCCCGACGGAGATTTTCAGGAGGTCGGCTGTTTCTTCCGTGGAAAGTCCCTCCACGTCTCGCAAGTAAAAGACCGTGCGAAAAGCGGGAGAAAGCGTGCGCGCGGCGTCCTGGACTTCATCAACCCTTCGTTGATGGCAATGCGCACGAGCCAGGTGTAAAAACGAGCATCTTCACGGAAATCAGGCAAATGCTCGAAGGCCTTGAGAAATGTTTCCTGGAGGACTTCTTCCGCGTCTTCGAGACTACCCGTGATGTTCATGCCCAACCGGTAAATCTTTTTTTCGTATCGGCTGACCAGCTCTTCAAAGGCTTCATAGCTGCCGGCCTTTGCCTCGGACACAAGGGTCGATTCGTCCTTGGCTACTCTCACCTGGGAAGATTGATTCATGTCGTCGGACGTCCTGAGCAGCTCGCCTCGGCCGGAAGGTGCCTAGCCTTGTTCACCTTCCGACATCCCTCTGATGCCACATCCACGGGATAAGTTACGCCCAAGCCGGGCGGGAAACAAGCCCGAAGAGAGCCGGCGGCGCGAATTCCTCCTCCCATACCAAATCCGAAACCTTCTTATTCTCTTCTGAACAACTCTTGCGGGCGTCGAGCTACTCGATGCAAAATACTAGGCCCGTGTTATGGCTGAGACCCCGAGAACCTTTTAGCTTCGCGCGGACGCTGCGTTTCGTTCTCAGCCCTCCGCCGCTCTTGAACGGCAGAACATTCTCTCCCATACTCGATTACTTCGAGGATGACGAATACCGTCGCGTCGCCGAAATCGGCGGTCAGCCGATCCTCTATGGGGTTAGTGAACAGCGGCAGGCGTCAGGCGCCGCCCTGCGCATCCGGGTCCTGACCGGCTCCACGGACCGCATGACCCAGGCGGCCATTTGCGCGCTGGTCGAGCGGCAATTTTCCACCACCCTCGACCTTTCTCCCTTTTATCGGCTGGTCGAGTCAGACCGCGTCCTCTCGCTCCTGGTGGCCCACTTTCGCGGAATGAGGATTCCGCAGGCTGCGGGCGTATACGAATGTCTGGTCTCCGCCATTCTCGAGCAGCAAGTCAACCTCACATTTGCGCACCAGGTGAAGAAACAGTTGATCGAATCCTACGGCTGCCCGGTCGGATTCGAGGGCCGGCGATACAACGCCTTTCCCCAGCCGGCAGCCCTCGCCATCGCGACGCCGAGACAACTGCGGCGTTTGCAGATTTCGGGCCCGAAGGCCCGCTACATAATCGCCATCTCGCGCGCCGTTTTGGACGGGAGTTTGGACCTTGAGGGCTTGCGCGTTCTCGAGCCCGGGGTCGCCCACGGCCGGCTGATCGAACACCGGGGAGTGGGACCATGGACCGCCCACTACGTCGGCCTCCGCGCGCTTGGCCACCTCGATGGTCTCCCCGCCGCCGATGTCGGCTTGCAAAAGGCTATTCAAAAATTCTACGGGCTGCGGAAGCAACCTTCCGCCTCACAAATTGAGAAGCTTGCGCGGAACTGGGCGGGGTGGCGGAGCTACGCAACTTTCTACCTCTGGATGACCTACTGGGAAGACAACTCCTGGAAGCAAAGCGCAATCGCAAAGCTCCGCTCGGAGCGCCGATGACGAACGCCGGTCAGCTTGAAAAGTAACCGGGTCACTTCCAGCGGACAACGCCTGGGCGAGTGAGGTCACTATGGATCACAACACTGCCGAATCCTTCCTGCGCCAGGCGCGACATTCGCTCGCCCGTTTCCATCTGCCGCGGATTGCGCGCTGCCTTCGTCTGCTCTCGGACCGCGAGGTGTGGTGGCGGCCCAACGCCGCGTCGAACAGCGTAGGGAACCTGGTCCTCCATCTCGCGGGGAATGTTCGGCAGTGGATTATTTCCGGCATCGGAGGCGCCCGTGACAATCGCCGGCGGGACGAGGAATTCTCAGAACGCGGCAATATCCCGCGGCGCAAACTCTTGAAGAAACTGCGGAGCACGGTGGCCGAGGCCGAGCGCGTCCTCCAAAAGCTCAGGTCCCGTGAACTCGGACGCCGATATTCAATCCAGCGGTTCCCCGTTACGGGTCTCGAGGCCGTTTTCCACGTGGCCGAGCACTTCGCTTATCACACGGGACAGATTATTTTTGTGACGAAGCTGAAGCGCGGAAAGGACCTGCGCTTCACGCGCCTTCCCGGCGAGAGGAGAGAAGGTGGAAGAAGGCGGAAACTTCCGCCGATTTGAGGCTTCGAGGCGCACCCGAATTGGGCCCGCTTTTTTACAAGAGTTGGTGGACTTCCGTGGCCAGCATCACCAGCGTCCCGGGAGGGACCTGCACGCCGTTGATCGTACCGCCGTTGAGTTCGAAGAAAGGTAACCCTTTCACGAGCAGCTTGGGCTGGGCCGTCAGCTCCGCGAGCCCCGGCACGTTGACGAATTCCGTCTGAATGTTCGTCAGCACCCAGATATTTTTCCCCTGAAATATGGTTCCGCATGGGGCAAACTGGAAAGCGCCGGTCTTGTCGTCGGAGCCCGCTTGGACGGGCGCGGAGAAATTACCCAAAATGTTGTTGATCTTCAGATAGATTTTTTCCGCGCTGACGGAGGGAGGCGGCTTGGGCGTCGGTGGAGGCGGAGCGGGCGGCACCGTGAAAGTCCCGTGGACGACAACTTCCTGCCCAACGGTGAGGGCTGTCGGATCGAAAGGCAGCGAGGCAAAGTTGGTCGAGCGTGACGAATATTGAAAGACGGTCGAGGATGAAACGCTGACCGGGACAACCACGTCGGGCAGCACATTGAACCCCGCACTCGGCTCCGTGTCCCGGACGTACAGGTTAAAGTTGGTGACGTTCCCGTTCCCGTCATACGCAGCGGAGGTCACCGTCCCGATAAACGCCACTTTGTTCAGCTCCACAACTTCTCGGTCCTCGATCTCGATAGTTTCCGCCACAAAGTTGGCGTTCCCATCAACGAACCCGTCCACCTCGGCGAAACTGCCTGTGGGAAGCAGGTTCAAACCCGTGAAGCCGAAGACTTGAGTCTTGGGGCTCGGCTGCAGGTTGACGAGCAACGACGGCCCGGTTCCGGAGAGCAACTGCATCTGGAAATCGCCGATGAAGGTCGGATTTGAGCTAAAGGTATCGACTCTCTGCACGAACCCGACGAGGCCTTCGAGTACACCAAACCCGTTGGTGGCGGACAACGGGAGGGGTTTTGCCTGAAAGACTGGCGTAACTTTCCCCGTCACCTGATTCTGGGGATCCAGCTCAACCGAGCGCAGCAAATCGAAGTCGAGCTTCAAAGCGGACACCTTGCCCTTGGTCAACACGAGGGGAGGCGAGAAAGAAATCTTGGCCGACGCGTTCGTCAATGTCGTGGCGACCGCTTTGATCGGGGGGTCCTGGGTAGGGTCGTACACGACGAGTTGCGGAGCGGTCAGCGTGATCGTAACCGCGTCGTAGGTCCCTTCCGGGATATTCGCGAAATTCAGGACCGTCGAAGCATCCCGCAAGGCGGCGAAGTCCACTTTAATACTCGGAGC
>QHZM01000291.1 GCA_003224665.1 Acidobacteriota bacterium | reverse complement strand
CTCCGAAGAGGATGCCGAGCACTTTCGTCGCGACACAAGCGGAAAGAAGTTTTACGACCCTCAGTTCCGTTCCTGCACCAAATTCATTCAGCACATTGCTGCCACCCAATTCAAATTCCGCTGCCCGGAACTCGATGACCTGGTCCACTGGGCCGATTTGATTGACGGCGCGCAGTACCCGGACATCAAGGCTGCTGTCGAGATGCGCGACCCTGCTACGCGGCTGACACTCGTGATGGAGGGGGCTCCGTCCAAGGACTTCGTCGTGGGACTGATCCCCGCCCTGGTCTCCATGCCGCTCCATCAGGTCCTGGAACAGCCTCACGTCCGGCAGTCGTTTGACAAGCTTTTCGAAAATCACGTGAAGGCGATTGACCTGATCCGCGCCCACGCCAAACTCGAAGACGGCGTCGTTTTTCTCGATCTGGCCGACCAGCAGTTCGAGGGCTTCAACAAGTTCATCCCGTACTACCTGTTCCCGTCCGCCGTGTACAGCGTGGCCATCAGCCGCTCGGCGGAGCGGATCAAAATCGCCGTGGGAAGCAACCCCTGGAACCCGACGCCGAAGACCGCAAACCTGGCCACGATCTGCGAGCGCTTCGGGGGCGGCGGTCACGCCAAAGTGGCGGCCATTTCACTCTCGCCCTCAGATCTCGCGCGGGCACGGGACATTGCCCGGCAGATCGTCAATGAGCTCCGGGCGATTTTGGAGTGAGCGGTCCCGCCTTCCCCTTGCCAGCCCGAGACCCTGACCGCCCCGCGGCCCTCTTCCGCGCGGTGTTGTGCCCGAAAGTCAGCGCCGCTTGATACGAGCGTCGGTGTATGGTAAGAAAAAGACGCATTGCTGCACCTAGTTGGGCATCCTGTGCTTCTTCCTGTTTCTGTATGTCAACTGGCGGGCCCGCTCGGGAGGCCACATCACGCTCCACCGGCGTCATCCGCAGCCCACACTCACGCCATGAAGCTGGAGGGCTGCT
This sequence comes from Acidobacteriota bacterium, assembly GCA_003224665.1. Classification (GTDB taxonomy): domain Bacteria; phylum Acidobacteriota; class Terriglobia; order UBA7540; family UBA7540; genus QHZM01. The sequence goes on along the minus strand of QHZM01000291.1, from coordinate 4,475 downwards.
TTTCGAGCGAGCGTGGTTGGCCGGGATGCTGACCGGCGGAAGAGGGCGATGAGCGTCGTGAGCGGAACGTCCGGAACGGGAATCGGGGCTATCAACGTCAATGTTTTTGGGATGTCCGACGTTGGAAAGGTCCGCAAGAACAACGAAGACAACTTTGTAGTCTGCAACCTCACGACCGGCGAAGTCACTCTGACTCCCGCCCTGTGCAACCACCGTTTGGGCCCCATGGGGACGCTCTTTCTCGTCGCCGACGGCATGGGAGGCGAAGCGTGCGGGGAGGTGGCCAGCCAGCTCTGCAGCGTCACTGTCCCCAAGCGCCTCTTCGACAACCTCAAGACGGTCGAGAGTGTGAGCGAGACGAATTTTGTCCTCCTCCTTCGCGAGGCGATCGAGTTTGCCAACCAGGTGGTTTTCCAGAAGGCCCAGAGCGATCCGGCATACCGGGGAATGGGGACGACCACCACTGCGGCGACCCTCTTCGGGCCTTACCTGTTTGTGGCGCAGGTTGGGGACTCTCGGGCGTATCTCATCCGGAACAAGGCAATGGTCCAGCTGACCCGCGACCAGACGTTCCTGAACTATTTGGCGGAGATCGGCGCGGAACTTCCCGCAGAACTCGAAAAGGACAGCCGGAAGAGCATCCTGACTCAGGCGGTGGGGACCAGCGAAACGGTTGACGTCAAGGTGACGTACACGAAGATGCGGCACGGGGATTTCCTCCTGCTCTGTAGCGACGGGTTGTACAACATGGTCGGTGGTTCCGACATGTTGGGCGTCGTCAACAGCCAGGCTTCCCTTCCTGCCAGGTGCAAGTCTCTGGTTGACAAGGCGAACGAGGGCGGGGGAACGGACAACATCACGATGATCATAGCCGAGCTCACCGGGCCGGGGTTGCCCCCGGCAGATTTAGCCGCTCCCGTAGAGCTGCGGGACGTCGATAAAGAAGATTTCAAAACGCCTGCGTGACCCGGGATGCGCGGGTGCGCGGACGACGGTTCCCGCCCTTCGATACGACAATTTCAAAGACGGGCGCTGAGAGTCTTCCCGCGCCGGCGGAGGCCATCGCTGGTGCCGCGCCGGATCGAACGAATCTTGCTTCTCTCAAGCCGCGCACGCGAGTCCTGACCTCAGGTCTTGGCAATGAAATGCCCCAAATGCGGAGAGGCGAATGACGAGGGCTATCGCTTTTGCAAGCAGTGTGGGACGGAACTCGCCAGCTCCGGGGCTCCGGCGAGTGCGCCTGCTGTCCAGGGGATACCCGCCCCGGTAGCCGCCTCGCCGACCGTGCCGACTCCTCCTGCCGAACCCCCTCACATTTACAAGCTCGTTGCCACTTCCGGACTGCTTTCGGGCCGCACGTTCACGATGGGCCCCGACGGCCTGGTCATCGGCCGCGACCCCGCCAATTGCCAGGTCGTCGTCGCGGACGACGAGATTTCCCGGCTCCACGCCTGGATCGGGTTCAATGATGAGGGGGAGCTGTCCCTCCGAGACCGGCACTCAGCGAATGGGACGTTCGTCAACGGCGTGCGCGTCCAGGAAAAAATCTTGCGGGCTGGCGACGAGATATCGCTCGGGAGCGGCCACCGGCACCAGTTTCGAATCGAGCGCGTAACGACGGCGCCCGGCTCCGGGACGGAAGCGCCTGGAGGCGCTCAATGACAGCGCCACCGGAATCGAGAGCTAGCTGTAAAGGTCAGGAGGAGATGGGCGTGAAGATGAAGGAAGCCCAGGAAGGACTCGTGGCGCGGCTGCGCGTGGAGCCGCCGAAAATCATGGACAACTCCATCAAACAGCGCGCGCCGCTCGTTCAAAAACAACTCGAGCAACGCGGCATCAACATCCCCAAGCCCTGATCGGATGGGTCGGCTTTTTCAGGAAGTTTTAAGGGCCACCCGGAAGCGTTGCTCGCCGAGGAAAAACTCGTCGCCATCCCTCAACTCGACTTCCCCGACAATCCGCCGGTAAATCCCGTTCGTACTCTTCAGGTCCTGAAGGATGAAGCGGCCGGGCTGGGCCGTAATGCGGGCGTGGGTGCCGGACATGTAGGGGTCGTTTTTGAAGACCAGGTCGCCATTCGACCGGCCCAGAGTCGTTTCGGGCTTTCCCAGGCTGAATTCCTCAATGGCTTCGCCCGTTAACTGGATGTGCTCCAGTTTGGCGGTGATGGGCCCGCGCTGGAGCTTGGGGGCGCCTTTCATCACCATGGTGCCCTGGGGGGAAGCCTGACTTTGGCTTTCTTCAAGACTCTGAGTCGTGAAGCGGAACAGCTCCCGACCTAGCAGGAAGACGTCGCCTGGCCTGAGTTCGGTGTCGTGCCGCTGTTTGATGAACGTCCCGTTCTGACTGCCCAGGTCTTTCAGACGGAGTTTCCCGTCCCGGAACGTCACGGAGGCATGTCGGGGCGAGAGCAGCGCATCGTCGGGATAGCGCACTTCACAATCTTCGCGGCCGATCACTAATTCCTTTTCAACATTGACCGTCTTTCCCAATGACCCGTCGGGTCTCACCTCCGAAAAACTGACCACGACTTTGGGAATGGCGACAACGGGGACGGCAGGCTGGCTCTTGGGGATCGGAGCGGGGGTAGCTGCCGGGGCCTTGGCTCTCGGCGCGGCGGGTGGCGCGATATTCGCCGGAGGTGGGCCTGCAGGCCTGGGGGCAGGGACGGCGGCTTTGGTCGCCGGAGGCGGGACCCCGGTGAGAATCGGCGGGGTACTCGGGGTCGGCACGGGGCCAGCGGGAGCACAGCCCTGAGCTGGAGCTTGGGGGCGCTGCGGTGTTTGCGGGACCGCTTGCGCCGGGGGGCCGGGTAACGGCGCTCCGCAGTAACCACAGAATTTGCTCCCCGCGGGGAGACTCTTTCGACACTTTGAACAGACGACAGACGGGGCTGACTGCGAAGGCGCCGGGCGGATATTTCCTGCCAGGGACTTCCCGCAACGCGGGCAGGTGCCCACCGAGGCGAGGTTCGGAGTCCCACAAGAGGGACACCGAACGTACCTTATCGTCCCTTGTTCACTGGACTGGTCTGTCATCAGAATGGCCTCGCCGGCATCGTGGCAGTCACAGACTATCTTCCAGTCAGACGCACCCAGATTGGATTAGTATAACAGCGAAATTCTTTCTCTGCGGGATCCCGAGTAGGCCCCTCCAGTCGAATGTAATTCCAGCCGCCGATCCGACTACCCATGCGCAAACGCAAGTCTATCGCAAAAAGGCTTGCGCTGGTAAGCGACATTGAAGGAGGAATTGAAATTTCTACCGACCCATCCCCTCGGCGCAATAGACCACGGCGGAAATCTTGCCGAGTGCGTTGCCCTCCGCATAGCCCGCGAGCCCGCGCGACGGCCTGCGGAAATCATTCATTCCATCAAGGAACGGGACAATTCGATTGGAATGCATTCATCCGCCCCGCCCGCCAGCGCCAGCACTTTACCGTCAAAATGAGCAAGGGGGCGCCTGACTCGCCGGGATTGAGCGGGCGGCTGAGCCCCATCAGAGTCCTGGTAAGACAGCTTCCGGTAGATGACGAGGTCCTCCACCGACGTCCCGGCTTTCGTCTCCTCCGGCAGTTTGTAGATTTTGGCGGACCGAATTGCGGTGGCAAGATCGGTCTCAGGGGGATTCTGACCCTGGGCGAATGTCGAGCGCGGCGAGCAGCTCCGCAAAAGATGAGTCGGCGGCGAAGGTCTTTAGAGTCGTGCCGACAAAAGACATGCTGACGATGGACCGGGCGATGGGTAGTGCCAAAGCGCGAGGTTATGCGGAGCTTGGTACGGCGGTAGAGCGGGGGGCGGCCTCTGCCCAAAGGATCTCGTAAGTCTCGACGGGCAATTCCTTGCCCTTGACGCGGATGGGTTCGAGCTTCTTGTAGGGGTAACTCCCGTCGAGCCCCCGGAAAGTCGATTCGGAGATGAGGATTTGCCCACCCGCCGCGTGGGCGCAGAGACGCGCAGCCACGTTCACGGCGTCGCCGATAACGGTGTAGTCCATCCGCCTTGTAGAGCCGATGTTGCCGGCGGTCACCTGGCCTGTGTTGACCCCGATCCCCATCCGCAGAGGCCTCTGGCCGCGAGCCATCCAGACGTTGTTGAGTCTCTCCAGGGCACACTGCATTTCAATGGCGGTCTTGACCGCCTGGGGGATGTCGTCGACTCTGGCGATGGGCGCGCCGAAAAGCGCCATGATGCCGTCGCCCAGGTATTTATCGAGCGTGCCTCCATTTTCAAAAAGCAGGTCGGTCATTTGGGTAAAGAACTCGTTGAGCAGATCCACGACGCGCGGAGGGTCGAGGTTTTCTGACATGCGGGTGAACCCCCGGATGTCGGCAAAAAGGACCGTGGCCAGTTGGTTCTCCCCTCCCAGGTGCACCTGGTGCGGATTGGCCAGAATCCTTTCCACGATCGGAGGGCTGAGGAACCGCTCCAGGGCTTGCCGCTCGATGATGCGCCGGGCGAGTTCCTCGTGAGACC
>QHZM01000290.1 GCA_003224665.1 Acidobacteriota bacterium | reverse complement strand
ACAGATCCTGGGCGCGGACGAACTTGCCGCGGTAGCCGTTCTCGAGGGCCTTGAGCAGGATTCCCGACGCAAGTCCGGTCTTGCCGACGCCGGTTTCTCCGATAAACACGATGTTCTCCGCCTTCGCGATGAAGTCCAGTTCGGCGAAGGCGCGCATCTGCTTCCGGTTGACCCCTGGTTGTTTCGCGTAGGGGAAGGTCTCCAGGCTCCACAGTTCCGGCATGCCAGCCTGCTGGATGCGCCACTTCAGAGAGCTTTCCATACAGGCCTGCCACTGAGGTCGCAGGAGCCTGAGAAAGAACTCGGTGTAGGAGAGATCTTCCTTCTCGGCGGCGTGCAGTAGCTGCTCGTACAGTTCGAGGATCCGCTTCAGCCGTAGGTTCTTCAGCAGTTGCTCGAGCTCTTCATTCATCGTCGCCTCCGTCTTCCTCCCAATCGCGGAGCCGGAAGTAGTCGCCGGCGATGCGGCGGAGGATCATACGTTCGAGTCGGTCGAGGTCGTAGAGGCCGTAGCGAGCCGCCTCCCTGATCGCTCCGAGCAGCGCCGTCCGGGGATACTCGCGAACCATGCGCAGCAGTTGCCGCAGGGCAAGGGTCGGGAGTTTCCGAGTACGCTGCTTGAGAGCGGAGACGTACTCGGCAATGTCTGGAACGAGTTCGAGGATGGCTCGTTCCTCGGCCTCGGGGCGATGTTTGCGGATTCCCTGTCCCCGGGGCCGGCGATGCTCAGGCAAGATGAATCTCTCGCCCGTCGCGTCCCACACGCGCTCATGGGTGACCAGGTCGCGAGGGCCAAGCTGGATCTCGACCTTGTCCTTGGTCTCGCGGACTTCGACCCGCCTACCGATCCAGTCGCCCGGGACCGAGTAGCGATTGCTGTGCAGGGACACCAAGGCCTCTACATCAACGATCCGCTCATGCAGCCGATAGACTTCGGGGATCCAGGCCGGGAGCGGCTTCAGGTGCAATCGCTCGACTGCGAACAGCTCCCGGGGGACGGCGCGGATGTGCTTCTTGTAGGTAGCGTTGACGCGATCGCACCACTCGCGAGCTTGCCGGTTGAGATCGTCCCAGTCGGCAAACTTCCGGCCAGCAAGGAAGTTTTTCTCGATGAAGCGGAAGGGTCGTTCTACGCGGGCCGAACGGTTCGCGTCGCCGACCTCGTGTGCCTTGAAGTGGAAGCCAAAGCGCTCGCCGAAGGCGACCATCTCGGGGACGGGGACCATATCGGCGCCCGTGCCGCGCAGCACGACGACGTGCGTGTTGTCGATCATCATGGTGGTCGTCGTTCCCTTGTAGTAACCGGCCGATTCGGTCAGGAAGACCTTGCACTCGAAACGCTGGAACCTCGGGTAGTACTGGAAGAAGAGCATCCGGGAGTAGCAGAGCGCGGTTGAGGCGCACTGAGCCGGTTGCTTCTTCCCGCCCAGCGGGACGATATGCGGGGACGTGTCATGTTGCGTCTCCTCGCCGGGCGCGAAGTCATACTGTCCGGCCGGTTCCTTCGGCTCCGTCCCGATGCCATGACGCCGGCAGAAGGCGGTCAGTCCAGGGTAGGACAGATCCAAACCCTCGTCGGCGAGCTCCTCATGGACCCGGACCAGATTGCCCTCGCAGGAAGCGAACAGCTCCAGGATCCGCTGCCTGTAAAGCTGCGCCTTCTCGGAACGGATCAGGATCGGCACTTCGTCTGACGCTGATCGGATCACTTTCTTCACCGCTGCTCGGGAGATCTCGATCAGACGGGCGATCTGCCGTATCTTCTTTCCCTGACGATGCAGCTCCAGAATCGTGGTGCGTTGACGTTTGCTGAGCACGTTGCTTCTCCCTTTCGATCCGCTGGCTTAACCGATGTAGGTCTTCCATGGTGCGTTGGAGTGCATGGTGAGTGTTCTCAAGCTCCGTGGGGTCCATGAGGGGTGCGGCCTGCCTCCAGTGCCGGCCCGCGCGGGTGGCGATCGACTGGATCATCTCCAGGTCGCGGAGGAACTCGGAGGCCGGCGCGCTCGCTGCCGTGTCCTGCGGCCGCTTGCGTTCACGATAGGCTTTCAGGAACAGTCCCGGCTCATCGAGGATCCGCTGTCGTACCAGAGGGGATCCATCCCGCCAGGCGGCATACAGCTCGCCCGCTTCGCGAGTGCGCAGCTTGAGCCGCGCGAAGACCGCGGCCATTCGCTCGCAGACCTGGATGCTGATGCGCGCCACCGGCACCAGGAACTTCATCGCGACCTGGGCGCCGACCTCTCCCCGGCGCACTCGCTCCTGAACCGAATCGGGCAGAAGCTCGACCAGAGCGAGGCGGCGCGAGACCCAGCTCATGCTCCGGTCGAACCGCCGCGCGAGGTCTTCGAAGTCGTAACCGAAGCGGCTCTCGAGCTCGGCCAGCAACCAGCCCTGTTCCAGCGCCGTCTCCTGTTCGGACAGCCGCAACGACCGGTCGAGCACCAGGGCCTCAGCGTCACTGAGCTCCCACACCGTCGCGCGCACCGTGTCGTGGCCGAGCCGGCGCAGGGCGGCGACGCGTTTGAAGCCGTCGATTACCTGGTACCGGTCCGGCTCGCCCGGGATCGCAACGACCACGATCGGTGCTTGCTGTCCCGATTCGGCCAGCGACGCCAGCAGCTTTCGCTCCCGCTCGGGATGACGCGCCCGCAGGTGTTCGTAGCGCAGGTCCAGTTGATGGAACTCGAGATCCATCCCATTCTCCAGGCGCTGCAGGCACGGAAGTACGCCGGCGGCGTCTCGGTTCTGAGCGAACTTTCCCTGACCGCGGGGGACTCGCGCAATATGTCGGGACGATCTCGGAAGGCCGGGCGAGCACGAAGGGCCTCATGGACCCCGCTCAGCCTTACTGCGACATTCGAGCTCGAACTCGCGCTCCGCTCCGCGCTCCACCCATCGGCGCTCCCGCTCCAGAACGCGCTCGAGAGCCCGCCGGCACTCCCACGAGCAGAACCGCTGCAGCGGTGAGCGGCGAGTCCGGGGGAAGGTTTCGTAGCATCCGGGTCGGTCGCAGGAGCCGTCGAAAAAATCTTCTTGTGATGACCCTCGCGGCCATGTCCGCGGCGATAATTTGCGCTTCCCTGGCTCTGAGTCGTTCTCGGCGACGGCTATGCTCGGCCTTTCGAGTAGCCTTTCCCCTCTTGCTCGCCCGGTACTTCTGCCGCGCCTTCCACAGCGACCATTGCCGGGCTTTTTCGGTACACTCGGTGCTGCAGTAACGATCAAGCGGATGAATCGGGCGGAATCTGACCGAACAACCCTTCATGAGACACCGGCGTAGCCTCGGGCGGCGTGCCCGCCGCCTCGTCGTTCGTGATCGAGGTTGATTTGCTGGGAAAGTTGAAGGATCTTCAGACGGGGCCATGGGAGGTCCTGCTCCCAGAAGCTCAAGTCTCGGAGGGGACGCCAATCCCCTCCGGGGCGCCTATACGAAGTGGATCACTGCGCTCCGGTTCTCGTCCTTACTTCCTCCTTATCGACAAAAACGCCTCACGCCA
>QHZM01000289.1:1758-5473 GCA_003224665.1 Acidobacteriota bacterium | reverse complement strand
GCTTGCTACACTCTACGCCTGCTTTCGGGCTCGGGCAGGCACGCAAATGGAAATTCTTGCTCTCCGCCACCAGCTTGCCGTTGTCGAGCGGACTGCGCGAAGGCGTCCGAATCTCGCGCCAGCTGATCGCCTGTTCTGGGTCTTGCTTTCAGGTGTACGGGCGGACTGGCGTTCACCTTTGCTCATCGTCAAGGAGTCCTCACCGAGACCTGGCCGTGTGGTGACCGTTTTGCAGAACGAATTGAGTTTCTGGTATGGACACAGCCGGAACTGTGCTTCCCGGAATCAATCAGAAAAACCAGGCACAAATGGTCGGCACAACCCGGTCGCGGGTCAATCATTTCATGAATAAGTTCAAGAAGCTTGGCTTTATCGATTACAACGGCGGGTTGACGACGGTCCATAGTGGCCTCCTGAGCGTGGTCCTGCACGACTAGTATCGATGTCGAGCCCTCGGTAATTTCGACCGGCCCCACACGGTAGTTCCACCTCATTAACCGGGATGAGCAATTTTGACCGGACGTGTGAGCTTTCCGGAACCGACACGCGAACTACTCTAAGGTATAAGAAGTGTGGTTCTAGTTGCCAGCCGAGCCGCGGGTGGCAGCGGCCGCTACGCACAATGTGCCTTCGATGTGTCGCGAACAAAGTGGATGCATTCAGTTCAAGGGACACGTGGGTGAAGATAGGTTGGAGTCTTGTTACGGCAAGACCGAACTTACGGATTTCCCTACGGTTTTGTTACGTTTTGAGGGCGTAAAGCAGTTATGAAAACTGGGAGGAGACTGGAGGGACAGGATTTAGCTGGTGAGCCTTGAGGGAATCGAACCCCCAACCTACTGATTAAGAGACGTTTTCGAATGATTTCGCTAACTTGTTGGACGGAAGGCAGAAAACTCTGCAACCCCTTTTCTTCCAGTGAGTTCATCGCTTGTATTGAAGTGATCTGGGTTGTGCCGACATTCATTAAAATGCACGAGGGGTCCCTACAATAGTCCCCACAGTCTTTCTGCGCCGATGATCCCGGCGGGCCGTTTACAAGCGAATGATTTCGCCGCTTCGGTGACGCACGGGCCAGAGCGGATCTCCTGCGGCAACACCGACAGGGGTGAGGCACGGACACAAGGGAGCACCGATGGGACAGAGTGTTGAGGCACGAGGCACTTGTGGCTTCGCCCGAAGGCATGCTGGACTGGACCAAGGGAGGCCCTATGAGCCCGCCTTTTCTTTCCGCAGGCCTGCCGCGAGGTTTGGTGAATTGGCAGGTTTCTGAATGCGATAGGGATTCTCGCAACATGAACCTCGTCACTGCGAGCGTTGCTGGCCGGCAGACTGTTTCACAAAGTCGAAGCCTAATGCTTTGTTAGGGGTACCACCCGCTCACTAATCTCCTCTCATTACAGTCTTGACCTCAATTTCCGTAAGATAGTGTGCCGACCATTTTCTCCATTGGGATTGGCGTATTCGCAATGTCCGACCGGGCTCTTGAATCCTCTTCACTAAAAGCTCAGCATCCGCATCCGACACGATGATAGAAAAGGAATCCGCAACCTGTGGGTTCACCTAGTCCGTGATCCATCCAAGCACCGTCATGTTGTATACTCCAGGCTTCGTAAGCTGAAACTCCTTAGGGCGATCCAGAGAAGAGCGGAACAGGACTTGCTTCGTCACGTTCTGCCTACTAGCTACTGCTATTGGGACAGGCAAGTAATCGTAAAGGAAATTTCCATCCTGATCAATCCGTTGATACCATCTGGGCGCGAGAAGGTATCCCTCACTGCTACCAGGCGACTGGATCAGCAGAGCAAGCTTTCTTATCGTAGCAAGCTGAGCGCCATGATTCACGATACTAATTTGAAGAGTGATACCTAGAGTATCCAAAGTAAAGTAGTATATATCTATGTACTCGCCGGAATCGATCTGGATGTGCGCGCTGCGTAAATGGGACAAGTAGAACGTCGTGAACGAAATTGCTAGAGAAAAGCACGATATGACGGTAGGAATTAGCACTTTCCGCTCAATCATTGTACTTCCCCCTGGTCTCGTTGATTTCCGAACTTCCTTAAGCCTCTGCCACTCGCTCTGAGGTTAAAACGGAGCCCCCTAACGAATCGGTTGAGCCGCGCAGAGCGTCGGTCTCCAGCCGATGGTCAGACTACCCTTTCACTTGGTACGTGCATGTAGGCCATCGTGGTCTTGACAGTCCTCGTTTCCCAGCAGCTCTTGCACCGTCCGGATGTCGTAACCGTCCTGCAACAGATGTGGCTCAATTCAACCATAGCTCACCCTCCTAGGCAAGCACACCGACAGGACACGGGAGCGATCTTGGGAAAAAGGCACCGGCGCTGGCGACGTGTGTCGAGTGGGCGTACGTGCCGCCGTATTTCTTCCGCCTGCCGGTCCTCGGCTATGTCGAGGTCAAAGCGGGCCTGCAGGTTCATCCAGAACTGTGGGGTCGTGTTGAAGTAACGCGCAAGCCTCAGAGTCGTGTCTGATGTAATCGCCCGCCGACCGGGAACGATTTCTGCAATACGAGTCACCGGCGCATGCAAGCCCAATGCGAGCTTGTTCATGCTGAGGCCCGGCGGCACGATAAAATCCTCCCGGGGAATTTCCCCGGGGTGGACAAGCTTTATTTTCTTGGCCATACTCTTCAGCCCTTAGTGGTAATCGACGATTTCCGCGAGGACTTTTATCTCTTTCGGCGCTGGGCGTCCGTCGTCACGGCAGGAGACCGTAGACGTCGAGTTCCGTCTGCGTGCCAACATAGACCTTTCCGTTGGCAACCGTCGGCACGGTGAACTTTACGGCCGCGCCCGGCACGTCGCGACCGCCGCTTGCCTGATCGCTGTTGTAAAGTTCTCTTGAAACGTCGGCCGCGTCGTAAGCGTGGAGAATGGACGGAAGGTCCCAGTAATAACCGTCCGTTTGTAAGGCCCAGGCGATGCCGTTGGTCGAGCCGTTCGCGGAGATTGCCGGCGTGCCGCCAGGAAACCCAAAATAAGTGTCTGCCTGCGAGACCGGCGATGCAGACAGCAGCCCGTTGAAAAGCCGATAAGCTTTCAGGACGTTGCCTTGGCCGAGGAAATACACATTACTTTGCCAGTAGGCCGGCGTGCCGAACAGACTCACTCCGGCATTCGGGAGAGACTGCACAATCTGTGAATCCTGTCCGGCGTGAAAATGGCCCATGTTGTCTCGGTCCACAAGGTAGATGGTCCCGGACTTGCCTGCGCCGACGAGCAGATGCGGGGCAGGACTGTTCTGGTCGGGCAAAACGATCGGAGCGCCCGAGCCCAGGTCGAGGTCTATGAGCTCGAGCTGGTACTGGTCGAACGGCGTGAAGTAGTCCGCGACGCTCAGGCTGCCGCCGGAAGTGCTCAGTCGAAGGAAACTATCCCCGTAGTCGAGGCCGCCCGGGGCATCGGCATCGAAGCCGCCGTTGCCAGTTTCAAGGAAGATGTCACCGTTCGGGTCCACGGCAGGTGCCCCGCCGGCCTGCCAGATTCCTCCGAGCCCGGCATTTGGCGAGGTGTTAAACACGCGGACCTGCACGAGCGTGCCCGCATCGTAGCCCAAAAGCCAGCCGTGGTAGGGGCCATTGTCGCCGTGCGAGGCGAAAGGAAGGTACACGACGCCATTCGACAACACCAATCCCGAGCGGTTGTGCTGGCGAAGCGGATTGAAGGGGACATATCCATTGCCATCGTTCCCA
>QHZM01000289.1:0-1677 GCA_003224665.1 Acidobacteriota bacterium | reverse complement strand
AACCGTCGTGACGCCCGCCGGAGGGTTGATGAAGCTGACCTGCCAGAGAGGCGCCCCGATGTCGCGGTCGGCGTCGAACGCATAAACGCTGTCGTGTTCGGTGGCCACGTACACCACGTTGTGAAAACCCTGGTTGGGAATGGCGAGGTTCTCAACGTACAGTGGGGCTGCGTAAACAAAACCGTCAACCGCATAGGAAAAGAGCTTACCGAACTGCGCCGCGTTGACGTTCCCGGTGCTAAGGACGGTTTCCTGGAGATTCTGACCCGTACGCGCGACGTCGTTGTGATAAGTGAAGGTGCCGGGGTAGTCGGTGACGACCATCATCGCTGTGGCGCTCTGAGTTGGATCCGCAACGCTCACGGCCGTTATGCTGTGGCTCCCCGCCGCGGCCGGAGGTGTGTACAGCCCCGAAGCGGAAATCGTTCCCACCGTCGCGTCTCCGCCCGCGATGCCGTCCACCGACCAGCTCACGCTCTGGTCGGTCGTGCCCTGGATGGTGGATTTGAATTGCTGCGTCTGAGTGAACGTCACGGAAGCCGACCGCGGGCTCACGGAAACTGAACTCGCCGCAGTCTGGCCAGCGCCCGAGAGCGCGATGGACTGTAACGGGTTGACGTCCGTATCGCTTAGCGTGACGACCCCCGATCTCGAGCCGCCGACCGTCGGCTTGAAGGTCACGCTGAGAATGCAACTTCCTTGGCCGGCTATGGAACCGCCGCACGCGTTCGTTTGAGTGTAGTCGCCGCTCACAACGATGCTGACGACACTCAACGCGGCGCTGCCTCTGTTCTCGAGCGTCACGGCCTGCGCGGTGCTGCTCGTGCCGACCGCTTGGACGCCGAAGGACAGGTTGGATGGCGAAAGGTTCACCACAGATGCCGCGCCCGCCAAGTTCACGGTGTGTGGACTGCCCGAGGCGTTGTCGCTGATGCTGAGGAGCCCCGCGCGCGGTCCACCGTCGGTCGGCGCGAACGATACATTGACCGTGCAGCGTGCTCCGGCCGCTACCGAGCCGCCGCAATTATTCGTTTGCGTGAAGTCGCCGCCAGCGGCAATGCCGGCGATCGCGAGGGCGGCGTTGCCGGCGTTGGTCACGGAGATGGTTTCGGCGGCGCTGGTCGTGCCCACCAGCTGAGTGGCAAAGCCCACGCTGGTTCGGGAAAGGCTGACGGCGGGCCTCGGAACCGGCGGCGGCAGGGTCAATTCCCCGCCGCAGGAGCTCCACAGCAGCGCGGAGAGAGCGATCGCGCCAAGAATCAGCGAGCCGCAGCGACGGGAGGCCAAATCGGTGCTTGTCGTCATCTTGGTCACACCGTTATCCGGAACAAGTTGATTTGGAAAGTCGAGGCGAGGTGAGAAATTATAGTTACGGAAGGGAAATGTCAACACCAGGCCGGCGAACCCGGCTCAAAAGCGCTCTCGCCTCTCGGGAGCAAGGACCGATGCGCGGTTGATTGAAAGGTCGGAGCGAGCTGCTATAAAATGGGTAGCGGACTAACGAGCTGAGTTGTGGGCCGCGGCTCAGAGACAAAAAGGATTTAAATCCATTGGCGAAGACCACATTCCGATGCGTTCGGCCACGTCTTTTTCTTGCCCTCGCCTTTGCCCTCGGGTCAGTTCTGGTCTTCTGGCCCGCGCGCACCGTGCGAAGCGACGATTTCGTTTTCTACCTTC
>QHZM01000288.1 GCA_003224665.1 Acidobacteriota bacterium | reverse complement strand
GGCTCGGAAAGACTCAACTTTAGTTTGTCCCCCAACTTGCGTTCGGCGAAGCCGTCCGCGACCGCGCTGGGAAATCCGATAAATGTACTGCCTGAAATCGCGATGGTCCGCATAGGTCCATTTGACGAGTTTCTTTTTGACCAGGCCGTAGCGACGAAGCAGATCTAATTGAGTTCTGAGATTCGACCGGAACCATCGTGCGCGCCGGTGCGGAGATCCCGAAGCGCGAGCGATTTCAGCCAGCGAGACCCACCGGTCCTCGCTCTTCGAGATCATGTAAATCATGTAGGGAGAGATGGGACGGCGCTGCTCAATTTGGCGAGGCAGATCGAGAATTTCAAACCGGGTCACTTGAATACCCGGAGCAAAATGCTTGCCAATTTAATGAGTGCCTTTTGGCGGCTTTCATATATTCAAGATGCAGGTAGCCCTTAGAAAAATGGGTGGGGCGTCCTCTGGATGCCCCTGTTAGTGAAGTGTAGAATTGACATGTCACCTTCCCAAAAATAATGGGTACCACGATAGACTTCGAACAAGCGCTCCCCACCGGAAGTGGGGGCGTGTCTAAGAGAATGAGGGGTGGCTTGGGAACGGATGAGAGCCAGGCCCGCATCTTGGGTCGAACGCGTTAAGCTGGCAGGCCGATAGGACGCACGAATTATTGAAGTCTATTCTCCGAAGAAAAACTGTCGAACATCGGTTAGACCCTCAGGTAAACCAGCAGATCGGACCTAGCCTCTCAAGTAGGCTATCCCGCCCCTCGCGGGCCCCGGGCTCGTCGGCAGATCTTCTCCCGTCGCTCATGAGAGAGTAGCTGAGGGTGAGGGCGTGCGCCGCACCGGGCCAAATCGGTAACGCGTTGATGTTACGGATGATATGTGTCAAAATGTAAGTCGATTCGACATTCGGCGTGCGAGGGCGGCTCGTCAACTCGCAAGAAACTGGAGGAAGGGGACCGAGACCCGGGACCGTGAGGGCCAGTACGAAAGTAACATGGCACCGCCGTTTTGTGTGTTATAGGATAGCCGTGTTGTTGAACCCGTCCCTGTCGCGAGATTAGAGGAGCTTGAAATGTTTTCTGCCGCCGTCGTCCTGATCATCTCCACAGCGCTGTGCCTGTTCTATTTCCAGATTCTCTGCGAGATGATCCTCCGGCGTGAGTTTGACCGTCCCTACTTCCGCGCCATCGTCAACGCGATCAGATTGGAATTCCCCCATTGGCGGAAGCTGCCGGAGCGGACCGGTCGCCCAGTGGACTATCCCGCCTTCCGGCTCGCCCTCCAGTGCGACTTTGACGCCCTCACTTACCTGCTGAAGAAGGCCGGCAAAGTTACGAGCCGCCGTCATGCTGTCGAAGTCTGGTTACTGGTGCTTTACTTCCGCCTGCTGTTCTTAGGGCTGGCGGTGCGTCGCGCCCTGAGGCTCCGCGAGAAGTCGCCCGTCTTGAAGTTGACCGCCATCCTCCAGTACTTCGCAAACACACTCGGGCAGCGCGTCAACGTCCGTTCGTTGAGCGCGATGGCCCCTTCTGAATACGTCGTTTAGCAGGAGCGCGGTCTCCGCGCCGGAGTCCCCCGTGACCACAGGCCCGCAACGTCGAAAGGTCCTCATCGTCGAAGACGAGCCCTCCATCCGCAGCGTTCTTTACGCTCTGCTTTCGGGACTCGGCTGTGACGGCGAAGTCGCGGACAATGGCCAGCAGGCGCTGGCACTGATCAGTCGCGATAGATTCGACGCCGTGCTGCTCGACCTACGGTGTTCGAACCTCCGCGCTGAAGATCTGGTCCCTCAAATCAGTGAAATCCGCCCCAGCCTGGTGGGACGCGTGCTGGTCATCACCGGAGAAGTGGCCGACGCAAAAACCATGGAATTAATCGAGCAAAATTTCCTCTTGCAAGTCCCGGACTACCAACTCTTACAGAACCTCCGAGGCTGGTTACGGGCGCTGCTGGGCATCCCGCCCTCACCTAACCACGTCGCCTGACGCCTTCAGGGTCAGGACTGAATTCCCACCCCAACGCGGGTGAGACCCGAGGCCCGTCGGCCGCAGCGGCTCTGTATTCCGTATCAGAGTTTGTTGTAAGATGAATCTGGCGCGCGGGCGTGTAGCTCAGCTGGACAGAGCATCGGATTTCTAATCCGAGGGTCGGGGGTTCGAGTCCCTCCACGCCTGCCAACCATCATGTTTTGTGTGAGTTAGGAATTTACTAAAGCGCGATGAGCATGGGACCACTTTTCCGTGTGTCAGTTCGGAATGCTTTGAATCGCTTGTAATATCCACTGTGTTTTCACCAACTTGAAAAATCGACCTTCGTTATGTGAGCAGCGGATGTGCATATCGGGTGCATATTCGCATAGGAACTCACTGTGCGCTGAACCGTAGAATGCGATTCTGCTTTCGTCAAGTCTTGAGTCAAGCTCTCGAACCCACCGATGGGCCGATTACAATCGAACAGGATTTCTTGCTTGGGGAGAAAGAGAACCCCCGTTCGACTGTGAGCGTCAAGCCGGATGCATCTGGCGAAGAAGCTGCAGAAGCTTCTCTGCGTTAACCGTTCTTCGAGTTACCGCCGGCCAACCTAGGCCAGGTCAGGTAGTTCCTCACGCGGGATCAACAGGTGGATCGACCGGGCCTGGCCGGGGGTTCGCTGGATGAGGCCGCGTGCTTCAAGCGTCAAAATCATCTGATGCACGGAAGGCGGAGAGACTCGAAAGTACTGCTGCAGTTCGGCCTCCGACGGCGCGGATCCGTGGATTTTACTGTAGTAATAAATGAACGCCAGGTACTGGCCCTGTTTGTCGGTATAGACTTTCTTCATCGTCACAATGCCGCTCGGCAGGTTTACAAGCTTTACGGCCGAGCCCCTTAATATCGGCTACTTCAATCATCAGAAAGGGCACATGCCGACTCCCGAGGCTGATTGGCGTTCGATGGAATGGCTCGCACATTTCCTGGGACCTGGGCAATGAAGCGGCCATGTTCGTCGGCTTGGAAAGACGTGGCAGTTTCAGGCGGCTCTTTTCCATCGTAGAAAAGCATGTTCAGAGGGAGCTCAAATGCCCCTGCCATCCTCTGCAGGGTTTCGAGGCCTGGTACCGTATTGCCGTTTTCTACGCGAGAGATGTAGCGCCGCAACAGTCCGGTCGCCACCCCATGACCGGCGCGAAGACTTACTTTGCGATTCGCTCGCCGGCGGCAATTCGCGCTTTGTCCCAGTCCTCGGGATTGTTCTTCCAGATCTCGATGTCGACCTGGGCAGTTTTTCCGAAAGGCCGCTTGTAGACAATCGAGTTCACCAACTCGTCGGCAGCTTGTTTGCCGCCTGTCTTCTGCGAAAGCAGCCAGAAGTATTCGTAGTCCTGCAGCCCTCGGCGCTGCGCTTTCAGCCGGATGCTGGGGATCGGTTGGCTGTAATTCAGCGTTCCAGTCGAATTCCCACTCGACCCACCCCGAGCGGTATTTCCAGCCAACCCACCCGATACCCCGGTTGACCAGCAGATCCACATCCAGCAAGGTGTTCGAGCCCACATTGCCATTCTTTTCCTGCTCGTAGATCATCGGACCGTAAAACCAGGTGTCGAGACCTTGGCTGCGGAAATAATCGACATCACCGATATCGAAGTCCTGGGTGTGGCACACCCACAGCTCCACCTCTTTGGAGAGCCGCTCCATGACCGGGCGCGCATAGCCGCCGTCGACGCGGTACTTGAACCAGCCGCGACCCATCGCCTCATGCAGAAGCTTGCCGTAGTACAGCATCTTCTCGTAAGCCGCTTCGTAATAGGACTCGTCGAGCCCGTCGAGGAAAGCGATCTTGGTCACGCTGTGCCAACGCGAGTCCTGGTCGAGGTGTGCGCGGACCTGGCGGCCGGTTTCCTTCCAGACCGCTTCGTATTCGGGCGTGCGCCCGGCATCCGGCACGGGAAGGGGCCACGCCGTACTCTTGTTGCCGCGCTTCTCCACATTAAAAGGCAGCATGACGTGGTCGACGGGCAGTCCATAGCCTGGGCCCCAGTAACCATGAGCCGCCGTGAAGGCCGAGCCGTCCAGATAGGGCGCCAGCCGGCGGTCGTATTCGGCCCAGTCGAGACTCACTCGCCTGCCGCTGATTTCCGGCTTGGGACGGTAAGCGTAGATGAGCGGCAGGAAACGGTGCTGGCGCGCCAATTGGTAGTAGGCCATCTCCTCTTCGGGCCACATCTCCTTCATGGATTCGTTCCAAATATCGCCGTGGATGTGATTTTCCTGCGGCAGCGCGAAATCCCACACCTCGAGCGCGATGTGAAGGCTGTCGCGCCCGCCCTTCCAAGCGACCTCCAGGTCGCCCGTGTAATGGCCTGGCGGCCCGGCGCTGGCGTCGTAGGGCACGAAGAGATCAACCCAGAGTGCCTGGTTCTTCTGCTCAGGGATGTCGTTGTAGAGGTCGGGAATGGAAAAGGGAAAGCCGGCTAGGAGCTTCGCACGTCGCTGCGGCATCAGCGCATCGGGATACCAGCCGGGGCCAAGCGAACTCTTGTCATACCCTGTGGTGGAGCGGCGCACGCGCACGTACCACTCTTTGAAGACCGCGGCGCAGTTGCCGTCCAGGCGGACGCCGCTTGGTCCGATCAGGCCCGGAAACTTCACGTCCGCGTCGGTGACCGGTTCTGAGGCTTCCACAATCACCTGAAACGCCACAAACTCGTTCCGGGCGGCCTTGAGTGAGACCGTCTTACGCGCGGCGTCCCACACCGAATTACCAGCGCGCAAGCCGCCTGCGGGATAGTCCTTGTGAATATCCGTGCGGGCTTCGATCAGCCGGCCGTCAACAGGGTTGACGCGGACGGTATCGCTCACCGCCCACATGCGGACGGCCGGAGTTT
>QHZM01000287.1 GCA_003224665.1 Acidobacteriota bacterium | reverse complement strand
AGGCCTTCGCGCACGTCCTCGCCCTGGAGGTTTTCCTTGACGTCTTTGAACAAGCCCTGGTTCTGGCCGAACTGGTTGATGGCGCGCGTCAGGGCGGAGCGGAAGCCGGAGAGGTGCGTGCCGCCGTCCACGGTGTTGATGTTGTTGGCGAAGGAGAAGACGGACTCGGCGTAGGCGTCGTTGTACTGGATGGCGACCTCCATCTGCACGCCTTCGCGCTCGGCTTCGCCGTAAATGGGCGAGGCGTGGAGCACTTCTTTGTTCTTGTTGAGGTGCTTGACGAACTCGGAGATGCCGCCGGTGTAGTGGAACTCGGCCTGCTTGTCGGTCCGCTCGTCCTTCAGCCGGATGGTCAGGCCCTTGTTCAGGAACGAGAGCTCTCGGAGGCGCTGCGCCAGAGTGTCGTAGTTGAACTCGATGGAGTCGAGGATCTTGCGGTCAGGCAGGAACGTGATCTTGGTGCCGAGGCGCTCGGTCTTGCCGGCCCTCTTGATCTTCTCGAGGGGCTTGCCGCGCTCGTAAGACTGCTCCCAGGTGTAGCCGTCGCGCCAGATCTCGAGGTCGAGCGATTCTGAAAGCGCGTTGACGACGGAGACTCCGACGCCGTGGAGGCCGCCGGAGACTTTGTAGCTCTTGGTATCGAACTTGCCGCCGGCGTGGAGCATGGTCATGACGACTTCGGCGGCGGAGCGCTTTTCCTCCTTGTGGAGGTCCACGGGGATGCCGCGGCCGTTGTCCACGACGGTGACGGAATTATCCGTATGGATGGTGACGTCAATGCGGTCGCAGCAACCGGCCAGGGCCTCGTCCACCGAGTTATCCACAACTTCCCACACCAGGTGATGCAAGCCCGTCTGGCCGGTGGACCCGATGTACATGGCCGGGCGCTTCCGCACGGCTTCGAGGTCGCCGAGGACTTTGATGCTGGTGGCGTCGTACTGCTGGTTGGCGGTGTTCTCCGCTACTTTAGGCTTGGCCATGAAATTCGGTGAAATCTCGCGGTATCGCCCGGCGCCTGGCGGGGGCGCTCCCGGCAGGGGGGAATTGACTGAAGACCGAGCGCCCGACTAGAGGCGCATGGGCATGACGACATACCGATACTGATACTGTCCTTCGTCGCTCGGGCGGAACTGGCCGGCGCTCTGCTCGTCCTTGAATTCGAGCCGGACTTTCCCGCCGTTCGTGACCGCATTGAAAAAGTCGAGCAGGTACTGGTAGTTGAAGCCGATCTCGAGGGCCTCGTTCTGGTACGGGGCGTCGAGGACTTCGCGCGCTTCCCCGAACGGGAACTGGCCCGTCAGCATGCGGGAAATCAGCACGCGGTCGCCCGCAGAGAAAAACAGATGAGTCTCATCCTTTGAGAACTCGACCGCGGCGTCGTCTTCGCACTCGGCGAGGAGCCGGAGGAGTTCGCCCATGGCTTTTTTCGGGATCAGGAACCGCAACTCGTTCTTGAGGCCGGCCACCTGCATCTGGCGCTCGATCAGGGCGAGACGGTGGCCGTCCGTCGCGACCATCGTGACGCTCTCAGGCTTCAAGAGCAGAAGCGCGCCGTTCAGCGTGTACCGCGACTCCTCACTCGAAATGGCGAAAATTGTTTTCTGGATCATCGTTGTGAAAACGCCGCAGGGAATCGTGACGATAGCTTTGGGGACCTCAGGCAAGCTCGGGAAATTGTCCCTCGCCATGCCCACCAGTTTGAACGATGAGCGTTCGCAGTTGAGTTGGACCCAGTGGTTCTCGAGGACCTTGAATTTGACTTCGGCTTCAGGCAGCGAGCGAACGATCTCGAGCAGCCTTTTGGCCGGCACCGTCCCTGACCCTTCTTTTTTCACTTTCGCCGAGCAACCGCAGCGCACGCCGAGCTCGAGGTCTGTGGCACTGATACGCAGCGTCGAGTCTGAGACTTCAAGGAGAAGGTTAGAGAGGATAGGGATAGTGGTTTTTTTCTCGACCACACCCTGGGTAAGGTTCAGTTCCTTGAGGAGTGCGGACTTGGCTGCTGTAAATTCCATATCCTTAGTTTCTCACAATAGATAGTAGTAGTAGAAGGGGCTGTGGAATTGTGGAAACACCCGTAACTGACCGTATTACAACAGCTTGTGGGCCTGGCGGGTGTGGAAACCTTCCAAGCCAACCGGCGACTCTGTGAAAATTTACGCTCCGGCCCGTGCATCCAAAGCCCCTAGAACTCCGTGATTCACGAGAGCATGCTAAGTTCAATTTAGACTATCACTAAGCTTGTGGAGAAGTCTGTTTAAATCTCGGTCGGACTTGCGCAACTGCGTAATCTTGTTGATTGAATGCAGGACGGTCGTGTGGTGCTTTCCGCCGAATTCCCTGCCGATTTGCGGCAGGGAGGCGGGCGTCATCTCTTTGGACAGGTACATCGCGATCTGCCTCGGGTAGGCGACGGCGCGGCTGTTGTCCTTCGACTTGAGCTGCGGAAGCGTCATACCGAATTCGTGGCAGACAGCCCGCTGGATGTTCTCGATCGAGACGCGCCGCTCCTCGAGGTCCACCAGGTTCTTCAGGACCTGCTGCGCCATGGGCAGAGTGATCTCCGTTCCGGTCAGCGAGGAGTAGGCGATGAGGCGCGTGAGGGCGCCCTCGAGATCCCGGATGCTCGATTTGATTTTGCTCGCGATGAACGTGGCGACGTTCTCCGGCATCGCGAGGTCGTGAGTCTCGAGTTTTTTGCCCAGGATGGCCATCTTGGTCTCAAGGTCGGGCGGCTGGAGGTCGGCCGTCAGCCCCCAGGCGAAACGCGAGCGCAGCCGCTCCTCAAGGCCGGGGATTTCTTTCGGAGGGCAGTCGCTCGAGATCACCACCTGCTTCTGGGCTTCATAGAGCGAGTTGAAAGTGTGGAAGAACTCCTCCTGCGTGCGCTCCTTTCCGGCGATGAACTCGATGTCGTCCATCAGGAGCACATCGACGTTCCGGTACTTTTCGCGGAAAGAGACCATGCGGTCGTAGCGGAGCGAGTTGATGACCTCGTTCGTGAACTGTTCGGAGGAGGCGTATGCCAGGCGCATCTCTTTCGAGTTGCTCTTGATGGTGTGGCCGACGGCCTGCATCAGGTGCGTTTTCCCGAGACCGACGCCTCCGTAAAGGAAGAGCGGGTTGTAGGCCTTCGAAGGCGCTTCGGCGACGGCGCGCGCGGCGGCGTGGGCGAATTGGTTGCAGGAGCCCACGACGAAAGAGTCAAACGTGTAGCGAGGATTGAGCTGGTGGTCCACGGAATCGAAGTCGAGTTTCCCCTGCAAGGGTTTTTCGCCGGAGCTCGCCGAGGCGGCGGCTTCCCCATTTTCCTCGAACACGAACGAGACGCGCTCGAAGGAGGAGCCGAGCTTGCCGAGCGCTTCGTCAATGAGCGCCCCGTAATGCTCCTGGATCCACTCCTTGAACTCGCGGTTGGGGACGCGGATGACCAGCGTCTCCTTTTCGGCGTGGAGGAAGCGCGCGGGCCGGAGCCACGTCTGGTAACTTTGCGGATTAACCTTGGGCTTGAGGTAATTCAGGATTTCTTGCCAGGCGTTCATGGCGCACTCGAAGAGGAGCCGATCACCAAGGTGGCTCCCGGAAGCCCTGAGGCCTTTCGAAACTAGAATCGCGGGGGAGGCTTCGGCGTCGTCGCCACCGGGCCGGAGTAGCGGCGCTGCGTCCCGCGGGAAATTCCCCTGGTGTTTAAGTTGAAAGAGCCCCCTCGGGGCCGATGATTGCGGCGAAATTCTTTCTGCTTTGAGCCTTTAATTTATCACAAAAATTCTTTTCCGCCAACTGGGGAATGGGCGCCGAAGGAAAAAATTCTTTCGCGTACCCGCGGAGTAAATCACGCGAGCGGAGCAACTGGGAACCTGACCCGGGCTTCGCGCTCGCCAGGGCGACCGGCACGCGGCCGGTTTTCGGAAAGCCCGCGCGCTTCGTACCGAAAATAAGGGTGGCGAGCAGCCCTGGCCGCGGGCGAGGCGCCAAACTGTCACGGGCGAGGCCGGATGGCGGCGCGCGTCGGCGCGGCCTCCCTGCCCGCGAGCCTCGCCGGCAGGCACACCAGGTCGCAGTCGCCGCCGGGCGCGTGGCGCATGTCGAGGCCCTCAACCAGCACGACCCCGCGGTCGAGCAGGGTGCGGTGCGTGAGCGGCTGCGGTGAGCCGAACTTTTCAATCGAGTGGTAGTCAATGCCCACCAGTTCGACGCCGGCCTCGACCAGCAGGCGCGCGGCTTCGGGCGCTAGCGCGGTGAAGTCGCGCTGGAACTCTTTGTCCGCCCAGAAATTCTCGTAGGAATTGCGCGTCTTAAAGAGGATTCTCTTCGCGCCCTTCCATTCGTGCTTCTCAAGTTCGGCGGCGTCAATGAGCAAGGCGCCCCGCGAGCACTCGATGACGCGCGCCGGCCCGATCAGCTTCTCGAGCGGCACCTGGTCGATCGAGCCGCCGCCGGCGAAGAAGTGGAGTGGCGCGTCAATGTGCGTGCCCGTGTGCGCGCCGAAATGGAGGTCGGTGAGGTTGACGACGTCGCCTCGCTCGATCGACCGGAACCAGATGAACTCGGCCGGCGGGTCGCCCGGGT
The DNA here is from genome assembly GCA_003224665.1 of Acidobacteriota bacterium. Lineage (GTDB taxonomy): Bacteria > Acidobacteriota > Terriglobia > UBA7540 > UBA7540 > QHZM01. The sequence continues at coordinate 389 of QHZM01000287.1, read as the reverse complement.
AGATGGGTGTCTCGCCAGGGACAATGGCCACGGAAACGTCAATCCAGTTGCGCGGGCCGCCCGGCCCCTTGGCCCGGGGCGCGGGCGTCGCAAGAGCGAGCGCGAGGGCGGATGTAGAGGCGATAACTATGAGGCGTTGAAAGCGCACGATTCCTCCTCAGGGCTAGCGGCGCGGGGGCGGTTTCGCCGCTCACCCAGCGAGTGGTCAATCATCGAGCAGTCGCGCAATCTCGTCGCGCGCGGGGGGACGCAACGGGTGCGCCCGGCCCTGCTCGATAATCTCGATGCCTTCGCGTTCGCGGCAGACCTCGCCGATGATCGCTGCGGTGATTTTGTTTCGCGCAAAAGTCTCAAGCAGCCGCGGCGCGGCGGCAGGGCCCGCCACGACC
>QHZM01000286.1 GCA_003224665.1 Acidobacteriota bacterium | reverse complement strand
AGCCTGCGCCGCGTAACAGGCACCGATGCTTCTGCGCGAGGAGGGATCGGCCGCGAACATTCGTGGTGGTCTTTGTGCTTGTTCGCTAGAATAATGGTAGCGTTGGCAGAATCGTCGCGATCCGGATTGCCAAAAAACCCGGCGCTGTTGAGGACTTGATTACATGGAAGGAGACCGCCCCTGTCCGACTTGCGGGCAGTTAATGCCATTTGGGCAATCGGAGTGTTCCGAGCGGAAGGGGACCTTATGGTCTCCCGAGCGCGAGTCGCTCGTCCTGTTGGCCTTCCCGGCTCTCGTGGCGTTCTTCGTCGTCACGGGTTTTGCCGCCAGAGCATACCATCGCGCGGACCACCGGCCGAGCGTCTTAGTCCGCGCGGTTGAACGCTCTGCGAGAAGACTGCGCTTTCACGGGAGAAGCTTTAGGCGACCATGAAAACGGGCCGGCGTTACAAGACTTACGCTGCGGAAACAGGTGTCTCCTACCAGTATTTTTTCGAAGGTCGGCGCGGCGTGGTCAGGCCGGAAGGGCAGGGGGCGGGGACGGACTTTACTTTTGTCGTAGCAGCGAACCAGCGCCCCCCGTTTACTCTGAGGGTCTTCGTTTCGGACCGCGCCCTTGCCGCCTGGCGCGAAGCTCATCAGCGCGACCTCGGCTCAAATGAACTGTACGCGGCGGCCAAAATGCGGCTTTACCGCGCGTTCGATGAGCACGAAGACTTGATTGCGGAAAGGCTGAACCTGGTCGTGGATGAAGCCAACGTCGAAGAGTTGCTCGAGACGCTGGACCTGGCGTAGAGGGGATTTCGACTCATGACGACCTGCGGTCGCTTGCTGGCGAAAGACGGCAAGCCTGAAGCCGAGGAAAGCGTTCAAACACGTGCAGCCCTGCAAGCTGGCCAGGACCGGAAGGGTAAGTTATAGTTCTTTCGTGCAAAAGATTCGAAAAATCGCGCTATCAGTCCTGGCGGTTTACCTGGGGATTCTCGTCGCGCTATTCGCGATCATGCGACGGCCCCCGCTTTTCGGCCAAGTCATGCGGTATGTGCCGTCCGTGGCTTTCGCGGTGATTCCCTTCGAGCACCTCTGGAACATTGCCCGCGGGGGCAGCCTGAAGGTTGGGGACAGCGCGCCCGACTTCCTGCTTCCCACCAGTGACAAGAAATCCCTCGTCCAACTTTCCTCCTTCCGCAAAAAGGAACCCGTCGTCCTGGTCTTCGGCAGCTACACTTGACCGCCTTTCCGCCGGGAGGTCCCGGCGCTCAACAAGCTTTTCGAGCAGTACAAGGCGCGCGCTGAGTTTTTCGTGGTCTATATCCAGGAAGCTCACCCAATCGATGCCTGGCAGGAAAAAGCGAACGTCAAAGAAAAAATTTCCGTCAGCAGCCATAAAAGCCTGGAGGAGCGGTGCGCCGCGGCTGAGACTTGTGTTACGAAGCTTTCCATCAAAATTCCTCCCCTGGTTGACGACCTCGGAAACTCCACTGAAGGCTCGTACACGGCTTGGCCGGACCGTCTCTATGTGATCGACCAGGATGGTCGCGTCGCTTATAAGAGCAAGCCGGGCCCGTTCGGATTCAAACCCGCGGAAGTCGAAGTCGCGCTGAAGCGGGTCTTCTCCGCCGTGACGGCTCACTGAATTGAAGAAAGATCGCTCTTCATGGCCGGCCGCCTCCTCCAGGCCCAATAGACGGGGAAGCCGGCCGCCACGAGTCCTGCCACCGGCCAAGTTCCCGCGAAGTCCTGGACCAGCATGTTCACGAGCAGCCAAGCGCTGAACGCCATGAAGGCGAGCGGCAGCCAGGGATAGAACTTGACGCGATATCCCGCGCCGCTTTCCGGGTGCCTCGCGCGCAGCACCATCATCGCCCAGACCGATAGCCCATAAAAAAGGAACTCCGCAAACATGGCGTTCGAAAAGAGGCGGATGTACCCGCCCGTAAGCGTCAGCAACGCGGCGATGACGCCCTGGAGAAGGATGGCGGGAACGGGCGTCGAAGTGCGGCGGTCAACCACGCCGAGTGACCGGAAGAAAAGCCCCTGGCGGGCCATCGCGTAATAAATGCGCGGGCAGGAGAGGATGAACGCGGCTGCCGTCCCGAACGTGGCCACCATCACGGTGCCGGCAAAAAATTGCCGCCCCCAAGCAGGGAAGGCGGCTTGAGCGGCATCCGCGGCCACCAGGCTCGTCTTCTGCGCCACAGAAAAGGACAGCATCCGGAAGTAGCCGATGTTCGCCAGCGAATAGAGCACGGCGACAATCCCCGTGGAGAGCAACAGCGCACGGGGCAGATTTTTTTCGGGCCGCTTGACTTCGCCGGCGACCATCGCGATGCAAATCCATCCGTCATACGCCCAGAGCGAGCCGATCAATGCGAGGCCGAACGACCCGACGAGCGAGCCCCGCCATGCCTGAGGCCAGAACGGGCGCAGGTTTTGAATTCCGCTCGCGCTCGGCCAGAGGCAAAGGACGATCAGCCCCGCGAGTGCCAGGCCCTTGGCCATCGAAAAAATATTTTGCGCAAACACGCCCATCCGCAGGCTGCGCGCGTTGGCCAGGGTCAAGACGAAGATTGCGCCGATGGCGACGAGCTTGAGGGCGTATCCCGGGAGAGGAATGAAAGGCGTCAAATACGTCGCGAAGGCCAGCGCGACGGCGGCGATGGCATTCGTCTGAATCACCAGGAGCGACGCCCAGCCGTAAAGGAAACCGCTGAGGGGACCGAGCCCTTCGCGCAGATAGACGAACTGCCCGCCGGCGAACGGCATCCGGCTTGCGAGCTCGGAAATGCAAAACGCGCCCGCCAGGCTCACCACGCCGCCGACCACCCAGACCGCAATCGCAAGGACCGAACCGCCCAGGCTCGAGGCCACAAGCCCGGGCACGTCAAGGAAGATCCCTGAACCCACCATGCTCCCGATGCCGATCAAGGTGGCGTCAAGAAGAGACAATTCGCGGCGGAGCTCAGATTCGGCTTCAGCCATCAATGCGTTTGTCTCCGCGCGGGGAACTCGATACTGGCGTTTTATGGGCCGTCAATCTCACGTCCCTTCTCAGCTCGCAGGCGTCCCGCTGAAGGACCGGAGGCATTGCCGTTTCCTCACTCCGCCCCGACCAAGCCCTTGCCCAGCCACTGCCCGCCGTCCAGCACCAGGACTTCACCCGTAATGAAATCTGCGTAGTCGGATACCAGGTAGGCGGCGGCATTCGCTACTTCGCGGGGTTCACCGAAGCGCCCCCGGGGAATACTCCCGGTCAGGCTGCGCTTCACTTCCGGCGTCGCCCAAAGTTTTTCCCTTGCGCCCTCGGTCTCGACCGGTCCCGGCGAGACGGCATTCACCCGGATTTTATATTTGGCCCACTCGAC
>QHZM01000285.1 GCA_003224665.1 Acidobacteriota bacterium | reverse complement strand
CTGGGGATAGGGCGGATCCAGGACTTTCGTATCTTTGAATTCCGGGATGAAGTCTGAAACTGGCTCATTCAGCATGAAGCGCCCTTCTTCGTAGAGCATCATGACGGCGACACTGGTGATCGGTTTGGACATAGAACAGATCCGGAAGATACTATCCGTGCGCATGGGCTTTTTCCCGTCTCGGTCTGCCATGCCCAGCGCCTTGAAATAGGCGATCTTACCGTGGCGGGCGACGAGGACGTCGGCGCCGGCGATGCGTCCGTCGTCGATACTCCTCTGGATCACGTTGGTGATGCGTTCCAGGCGTTCTGATGAGAGACCGACATCCTCGGGGAAAGCAATAAAGTTATTGGCATTGACTGAGCGTACGGTGGCTGTTGGGGTTGTCGGGATCGAGGGCGTCTGAGATTTGACGAGGACAACCAGAGAGAACACCAACACCGTGAAGACCGACAACGCTAGACAGATTTTTCTCATAATGTCCGCTCCCCGTGTGGTCAAAAGACTCAGACGCATTAACTACGTTTTATGCTTCCGGAAAATCATACGCCGTCGGAAGCCCTATCCAGATGAAAAAAGAAAGAGGCCATGCGGGGATGGCCTCGAGAATGAAGAAGCCCGGAGTTAAACCGACTCTGGGCCTTCAGGGCTTCCCCCCGAGAGTCAAGATCACCCGCTTTGCATCAGACCGCGGCGGCTTTTGTCTGGGGTTCATCCTTGAGCATGGAGCGGATCTGCTCGCGGAGTTCAGGGCTGTTCGCGTGTCCATGCACGGTGGTTGCGTGATGGACCGCAGCGTCGAGCACCTCCGCTTCGGTGCCGGAAATCGCAAGTGTACATTTCTTCTCGCTCGGAAAGAGCCTGCAATCGATAATTTTTCTCGCCATGGTAGAACCTCCGCTGGAATGTGAGACCGGAGCATACCTCCCTCGTGGGCCGTTTGCAATGCGGGTTGCGTGAGCAATAGCTCTGGAGGCAAGGTGGGGATGCCCTCAGGGGGGTGGTTTGATGAATTGCTGGGAAATCGAAGCCGCCCGCCAGCTTGGGCTGGTTGCCATGCCCTTGTGGTTAATATACGATTGACTCATTCGGGCGTTCGAGACTCAGGCTCAGAGGGTTGTTTGAGGCGAATGGCGGGGAAGGTGTTGGTCGTCGAAAGCGAAAGGGCTGCGCGGGAGACTTGTGCGGAAGTCCTGAACGGCCTCGGCTATAACACCGAAGTCGCTGAGTCCGCGCCTCGCGCCCTCGACGTCCTGAGTACTGACCAGGTGGAAGTGGTCCTGATTAATTCCGGGCTCGCGAGTGCTGACGACTTCAAACTGGTAAGGGCGATCAAGCAGAAGTTTCCCGCGCTCGAAGTTGTGCTGATGAAGGCGCCGGAGGCGACGGACCAGACGGCCCAGGCCCTGCGAGTCGGGGCGTATGGCTGCGTTTCGAGGCCCCTCCGCGTCAATGAAATCAAACACATTTTCCGGCAGATTGAGGAAAGACAGCGGCTGGCGGATGATAACCGCCTGTTGCGCGAACAGCTCAAGTCGTCTCGCGGCTTCGGAAGCCTGGTCGGAGCTTCCGAAAAAATGGAGCACGTCTATCGGCTGATCGCGAAGGTTGCCGCAAAGCGCCATCCCGTGCTGATTCTGGGTGAAAGCGGGACGGGAAAGGAAATCGTCGCGCGCGCCATCCATGCCCAGAGCCCGTGGCACGACCAGCCGTTTGTCCCTGTGGACTGCGGAGCCTTGACGCCGAGTTTGATCGAAAGCGAGCTGTTCGGGCACCTCAGAGGAGCCTTCACAGGCGCCACGGAAAGCCGGCAGGGACTACTTGCGACGGCGGGCAACGGTTCGGTGTTCCTCGACGAAATCGCCGAACTCCCCCTCGAGCTCCAATCCCGGCTGCTGCGCGCCTTGCAGGAGCGCGAAATCAGGCCCATCGGCTCGAATGCGCGCATGCGCTTTGACGCCAGGGTCATCGCGGCGACGAATCAAGACGTGGCTGCGGCTATCAAGCGCGGCGCCTTCCGCAAGGACCTCTACTTCCGCCTGAATGTCGTCTCCATCAAAGTCGCGCCGCTGCGTGAGCGGAGAAGCGACATCGCCTTGTTGGTCCACCACTTCATCGACCGTCACGGCGGGCCGGCAGGGCGGACTCGCGGCGTCTCGTATGAGGCGATGACGCGCCTGATGACCTACGACTGGCCGGGCAACGTCCGCGAACTCGAGAACTGTGTCCAGCGCGCGCTCGCGCTGGGCGCCGGTTCGCAAATCGAAGTGAAGGACCTCCCTTCGAGCCTCCTGAATCCTCAGGCGAGCACGGCGGGCCGCGCCGAGCTCTCAACGCTGCGCGAGCTCGAACGCCGGGCCATCCTCGAGGCACTTGAGGCTACCGGCGGCGACCGCCTCCGCGCCGCGAAGCTGCTCGGAATCGGGAAGACGACGATCTACAGGAAGCTGAAGGAATACGGCGTCGAGGGGCCTTCTCACTCCAGCGGTCCCGCATAACATAGCTGCCCGTTGACGCGTTCTGGCTTAAAGTACAGGTCAGGCGCCCGGAGTCCCGGCCCGTTGCGGCCGGCTTCGCGCAGGTGCCCTCGTTCGTGTTTCGATGGCCACCATAGCGATTGATGCGACCTACGTTGTGGACCTGCAGCCGTCGGGGATGGCGGTCTATTCGCGGAAACTCATTGAGTTTCTCGCCGTCGTCCCGAGCCCGCACCATTTCCTCGTCTGTTACCGGATGTCTCGATTGAGCCGCTGGCGAGATTTCCTTTTGCCCGCTCGCCGGCTTTCCGATTCAAAAAAGAGCTCGTCACCGTTCACGACGTGTTTCCTCTCATGGACGCCGACTACTCAACGCCTGAATTCCGCCGGAAATTTTCAGCCTTGCTGAGGGAAGCCGTCGAGCGGGCGGCACGGGTGATTACTCCTTCGGAGTACACGGCCTCGCAGCTTGTCGAGCGCGCGGGCGTGTCGCGAGAGAAAATCCGCGTCATCCCGGAGGGCGTGGAAATACCCGCGCGCGTTTTGACGCCGTCGGAACGAGCGGCGGAGCGGGGGCGCCTGGCAGGGAGAGGTGGCGAGGTTCTCCTGAACGTGGGCGTGCTCCAGACGCGCAAGAATATCCTGAACGCGCTCCGGGCCCTCGAGTTCCTGCCGCCGTCCTACCGGCTGGTTCTCGCGGGCGGGGACGGTCACGGGAGCGAGGCCATCCACGATTTTATTCGCAAGGATGCGCTCGGTTCGCGCGTTGCGGTTCTGGGCCACGTGCCGCCGGAGCGGTTGACGGCGCTCTATCAGGCGGCAAGCGTGCTGCTCTTTCCTTCGTTCGATGAAGGATTTGGGTTGCCGGTCCTCGAGGCCATGGCGAACGGGTTGCCCGTCGTGGCGTCGCGCGTTTCTGCGCTCCCGGAAGTGGGCGGAGACGCGGCTCTGTACGTTGACCCTCATGACCCTCGTGACATCGCGGAGAAAGTCGCGCGGGCGGTCGAAGACGCGAGTTGGCGAAAGGCTGCGACCCTGCGCGGGCTCGAGCGCGCGCGGGAGTTCACTTGGCGGCGCGTCGCGGAGCGGACTTTGCAGGTCTATGAGGAAGTGCTCGCGTTGTGACTCCGGCACTGCGGCCGCGACGAGGCGCAGGCCCGCGCGGCCCTCGTGGCCGGCTCACGAGCCCGTGCTGCTGTAGTTTTCCACGCCCTTGTTCCAGACCAGAACGGCCAGCAGAAAAAACGTCGCGGCGACAACCGGCACGAGGTGGAAATAAGGTCGGAAAATTTCCCGGTGCAGGAAATGCGTCGTGGGATAGAACGACGCAAACCCAAACGGGATGATCCAACTGAGCAGGAATTGAATGAAGACGTTGAAGATCGTCAGCGGGTAGCGGGCAAAGGTGAGCATGTTGAAGACCGGCGGGACAATCCCTACGCGGTCTTCGAACCAGAACGAGACCGAAGTCAGGATGAGGAACACCGAAATATAAATCAGGAAGCCGCAAACGACCATCAGCGCGAACCAGAAGTAATCGGCCGGCCCCCACCCGACATGCAGCCGGCGGACGCAGACCGCAACGACGGCCACGCCGGTCACGACCTCCTGTAACGACTCGATCCGAAATTTCTCGAACAGCACCTGGAAGAGCGAGTCCACGGGCCGCAGCAGGATGCGGTCGAACCGCCCCTGGATGATGTAGAGGTCGCCAAACTCGTAAAGGTTCCAACTGATGACGTTGAAAAGGCCCAGAGGGATCAGCGAGAAACCGTAAAGGAAAAGGACTTCGTAAAACGACCAGTCCTCAAGCCGCGGGATTTTGGTGAAGAGGACCAGCAGGAAACCAAAACCCAGGACGGTCGCGCCCATGGACGAGAAAAAGGCGATGAAGAAGTCCGCCCTGTACGCCAAGCGGACCTTTGTGTACTGCACGAAGTAGAGCAGGAATAGTCTAAGATGCCTTTTCATAGCACCAGAAGCTGCCGGGTGTTACACTTCCTCGAAATAACCAGATGGCGAGTCCGTGCTAGTATCAGCCTAACCCGTGTGGCCCGGAGATGGGAGGTGGGTCGTGAGTACCACGGTCGTTGCATATCCCCTTGTTTCCGCTCTGGTTGAATCCGAGAAGATACTGGGTCCTGACCGGCAGTGGAAGTCCGTCAACGACACGCAGGCACGATTCCTCAAGGAGTTCTTCGCAGAGAGCCGTCGCGAGAAACTCCCAGAAATTGAGAGCTGCGTCTCCTGGGATGCGGCGGAAGTTAGCGCATTCATGGCCCAGCGTGGTTTCCCGTTGGAGATCCCTCCGTTCCCCCCGCAAACGTTTGGCGCCGCCGGCGTCCTGGATCTCCTTGTCGAGTGGTTTGAAAAAGGCGAAGTGGACACGATAAAGACCGGCTTAATCCGGCGGCGGGAATTTCCTGCCGTTCAAATTTGGGCGGATCACGTCGTGTTCTTTCGCGCGCCCGGGCATAAGAACCCTCTGGCATGTGTCAAGACCAAATCCGGCGACGAGGTCTATATGACGATGCTCGCTGATCCTCCGGCGGGATTTGATCTCGTTGCCAATGCGCAGGAATTGTCCCGAAACAAGCGCCACACCGATGAGTTTTCGGGTCTCATCTTTCCCATGGTTGACTTGGATCACCTTGTGGACGTTGACTGGCTGGCCGGAATGGAAACGACCGAAATACACGGCCAACCCTCTTGGATCGCGAAAGCGTACCAGCGCACAAGACTGAGGATGAATGAGTTCGGTGCGCGAGCCGAAAGCGCGGCCTTTGAAGTCCTTGAGGGCGCTGCGGGGAGCATTACGGTCAAGCCTCCACACGTTATCGACCGGCCGTTCCTAATCTGGTTTGAACGCCAAGGGCTCGCAAAACCGCTCTTCGTGGGCCACATCACCGAAGACGACTGGCGCAATCCCGGCACCCTGGCGTAATGGAACTCACGGCACCCCGTGTGGCAAGCCGCCGCGGCCAATCGCGCGATTCCTGCCTCGTCACATTTTCTGTCCTCCGCTCTCGAAGGGGTTTCTACCCACCCTGAATCGTGATCTTGCGGCTGGACCATCTCCAGAGCGCGTCGCCCACCGCGAGCATCGCCGCCACCCAGAAGAGCTGAAGTCCAAGAGCTCTGAAAATTCCCATGCCTTTGATCTTTCCCAGGTAGAGCAGCAGGGGCACGTAACTGATGTACTGAAAGGGCAGAAATTGGAGGGCTTTCTGGAAGGCTTCCGGAAAAAAAGAAATCGGGAGCAGGAGCCCCGAGAAAAGTTCCAGCAAAAAGTATTTCGCCCTCAATAGCCCGAGGATCGATTTCAGGCGGATGGCGAACGTCCCGACGGCAAAATTGATGCCGGCGACCAGCAAGAAACTGAGCACCGCGCTCGCGAGGAAGGCAAGGAAATGGAGCGTGCTGGCCGGCCGCCGGACCGGGTAAACCAGCATCAGGACGACCGCCGTCGGCGCGGTCAACATCGCGATGCGGAAGAGGGACTCGCCCTGGGCCTGAGCGACGTACATCATCTGAACGTTTACGGGCTTGATCAAGTCCATCGCGAGTTTGCCTTCCATCACCTGCTGGGCCAGTTCCTGGTCGATGTTGTTGTAGTAGAACGACCGCAGGATCCAGCCGAGCGCAACGTAGGTGAGCATCTGGTGGAAGTCGAATCCCTCGATGTCCGGGCTCTGGGCATAGATGGCCTTCCAGATGAAATAATAAACGGAGACATAAATAAAGTAGGTAGCGATGCCGGTGTAGTAGCGGAGCCGGTAAGCGAGCGTATTCACGAAGCCCACGCGCGCAAACTCGCGGTAAACGCGCACCGTGTGGGCGAAAGTCGAGCGGCCGG
>QHZM01000284.1 GCA_003224665.1 Acidobacteriota bacterium | reverse complement strand
TGCGCGTGAGCATGGCCAGGGCCTCACCCACGGGCGCGTTTCCGAGCATCCCCCAGGTTATCGAAAGCCGCAGACCCTTTTCACCCGGAAGATTCCCTTTCCCTCCGCTCGAGCCGAGGTGAGCCCACGCGAGAGACCCCGCCGTCAGACCTAAGAAATGCCGCCGATCCATTCCGTGCCTCCCTTCGAACGCGGGACGAAGATCTGCGCGAATTCTATTTGAGAAGAAATTCCTGGACGAGAATCAACCTTTGCAAGATTCAGGAATCGGATCGGGCGTCTGCCTTGGACCAAGGCAAGTGCCCCGAGACGCGAGGCGCGCCTGAGGGGACCGCCGCTGTCCTCTTCCAGGGCATCGGTCGCAGCAAGTGGACAGCCAGCCACCAAAGCGCGGAGCTGTCCGCACTCTCGTATTCCGATTACCCGCGCCGTCTCGAACCCAGCACTCAGCTTCCCACTAGGCGGCCGACCTGAGCATATTATGGGGATCGAGGACGAATTTCTTGGCCGCCCCCCGATCGAAGTCCTTATAGCCCTGCGGCGCTTGATCGAGCGTGATGACCGTGACGTTAACGGCCTTGGCGATCTGGATTTTGCCAAAGAGGATCGCCCGCATAAGGTGCCGGTTATATTTCATCACGGGACACTGGCCGGTTGTGAAGTGAAGAGATCTCGCCCAGCCCAGGCCGATTCGGATGCTCAGGTTGCCCGTCTTCGCGGCCTGGTCAACCCCGCCCGGGTCTTCTGTTACGTAAAGCCCGGGTATCCCGACGCCACCCCCTGCCCGCGTGACCTGCATGAGTGAGTTGAGCACAGTCGCGGGACGCTCCACGGAGCTTTCCTTGCCGTGCCCGCGGGCCTCAAAGCCGACGCAATCAACCGCGCAGTCCACTTCCGGCTCCCCTACGATCTGCGCGATCTGGTCGCCAAGCGAAGCGTCCTTCTTCAAGTCGACGGTCTCGCAACCAAAGCTCCGTGCCTGGGCCAGCCGCTCCGGGATCATGTCGCATATCCGAGAGAAGTGTCAGGTCTTTGATTTTCGACATGGTCACGTCCCGCTTCGGGAGCTTCAACAGGTTGAAGTCCGCGTAGGGAACCATCACATACTCGGCTTGGCCGCCGACCCATCCGCCCATATCCACGTACCCGTAAGCCGCGCCGGGTCGCGACGGGTTCACGCTAAGACAGACCCCGGTCTTCCTCTCCTTGCAGTTCGGGCAGCGTCCGCAGGCGATATTGAAAGGAACGGAGACGAGGTCGCCCACCTTGACGAATTCTACGTCGCGGCCGGCCTCGATCACCTCACCGGTAATTTCGTGACCGAGGACGAGTCCCGCAGGGGCTGTCGTGCGGCCTCGCACCATGTGCTGGTCGCTGCCGCAGATGTTCGTCGCAATGATCTTGAGGATTACTCCGTGTTCGCATTTCCGGGAGCCGAGTGCAAGCTTCGGAAAATCTATCGACTGCACCTCGACTTTTCCGGGGCCCATGTAGGCCACTCCCCGGTTTGACGCCATAGTGCACCTCCTAAGTGATATCCCATTTCTTCGTGAGGCGCCCATAAGACCAAAAAATCAGGGCCGGGTCAAGGGGGTGATGCACCCGCGAAGGGCCGGGAGCGTAACCGGAGGCACCGAGGTCCGAAAAATGACGAGCCGCGGACCCCGCCGAGCGGGGTCCGCGCTCGTTCCCCAAACCGACTTGCCTCCCTAAAGGGCGCCGCTACAGGAAACGGACCTGTCGCTTTCTTGATCGCATCCTTCAGAAAACGATGTACGCGCCACCCGGGGAAAGAAATTTGCGCTTTACAACCAAGAGAGAATCTACCAACTGGCCGGCATTGAAATCGGCCGGGTTCTAATTTCTGCGAGCGCGGGGGCGCCAAATAGTATAGAATCAGCGCACCCTTACGGAACTGATGTGCACAAACCCATTCGAAACGACCGGGCAGGTCGTCGGCATAACTTACCGTCACGGAGGTTCTCATGGCAGAGACAAATTCGGATAGGCGCGTTTCCATAACGCGGCTGATACTCGTTCCGGGCCTCGTCACACTCGGCGTCACCATTTTGCGTTTAGTCGGCGAGCTTCAACACTGGCCGAAGACTCTTTTCAACCCTGCTCCTGGAGGCGGAGGAGGGCTCGTCGGTATTGTATGGCTGGCCCCCATCTTCGGGGTCTACTTCGCATGGAAGCTTTCAGAAGAAGGCCAAGGGCCGTCGAGCAATGGGAAAGCGATCCTCGCCACCGCGATTGCGCTGCTGGTGATGGCAGCAGGATCTTTCCTGGCCCTTTCGTCGCAGTTCAGGTCCGTCGGTAAGCTGGTCGCGGGTGTTCTGCTTATCGGCGTGGCGGCGTGGATCCCACTTCAGGGCTGGCCCGCGCTCGGCAAAACTCTGCTGGCGTACGGATACTTGGCCCGAGTCCCCGTGTTGATCGTAATGTTCTTTGCGCTCAGAGGTAACTGGGGAACTCACTACGATGGTCTGCCTCCCAACTTCCCGGAAATGGGCTTTTGGTCCAAATACTTTGAGGCCGCCTTTCTGCCCCAGATGGTGTTCTGGGTGACCTTCACGGTGATCACGGGTTCACTCTTGGGGTCTATTGTTGCCGCCGTTCTACACTGGGGGAAAACGGCTCCGCAGACGGCATCGTGAACGCGAGAAGTCGAAGCTAAGGGGCTCGTCGAACGGCTAACGGCTCCGGCGGCGGTCTCAAAGCACTTGCTGGTTCCGGAAGACCGCCGGGGAGTGATCCGGAGCCGCGAGCCCGTCAAAATCCGCAAATAGACCTCGAATCACGTCGGGGCAGAAAAGCGGGGGGTAGGGTCCGGAGAGATCACCAAACCGCCTCGGCACAAACGTTCGTTCACCTGACCGCTAAGGCTTCGTCCCGTCCGACCAAGGAATGCGTCCCCAATAACGCGCGCTCTGCTATTCTGTTGAATTGCCGCGGAGATCGTCGAGCGAGTCCGCGGTGGAGAACCATGGGAAACCAACACACCTCGAAGCCAGGGAATGCCAGGGCGCCCGTCGTGGCTTACCGGAACGAGCGCTTTCTCGATAGCCCCAACGCCCGCACGTTGCGCATCTTGGCCGAATACCTGGAACCTCAGGAGCGCCTGAGGCGATACGGAGTGCAAAACACGGTTGTCTTTTTCGGCTCGGCCCGCATCGGGCCTCGAGAGGAAGCGACGCAAAAACTGCGCGAGCTCAAAAGCCGCCGCCGGCAGCAAGGCCATGCGCCGGGGAACGATGAAATCAGGCGCGCGCATAAGGCGGTCCAGATGTCGCGGTATTACGAAGAAGCGCGCGAACTGGCCCGACTCGTTACCCGTTGGTCGCTGTCGCTTAAGAATGGGCCGAATTATCTCGTCGTCTGCTCGGGCGGAGGCCCGGGGATCATGGAAGCCGCCAACCGCGGGGCCGCAGAGGCGGGCGGGAAATCGGTGGGGCTCAATATCAGGCTCCCCGTCGAGCAGGAACCCAACCCGTACATCACGCCGGAACTGAGCTTCCTGTTTCGATATTTTTTCATGCGCAAGCTGTGGTTCGCCCAGCCTGCCAGGGCGTTTGTCGCTTTTCCCGGCGGCTACGGCACCATGGACGAGCTGTGGGAATTTCTCACGCTGATACAGACTCACAAGATTCGGAGCCATCCCACGATCATGCTTTACGGGAGCGAGTTCTGGAAACGGGCCGTCAATTTCCATTGCCTCCTGGAAGCAGGAACGGTCAGCGAAGAGGACTTAAAGCTGATCCGCTTCGTTGATAATCCCCGCGAAGCGTTCGAAATCCTGAAACGGAACCTCAGCCGCGAACTCGCGGTCCGCCGCGCTGCCCGGCATCCCTTCTTTTAGGCCGCCGCTCTCCCCGGAGAAAGTTCCGCCACTCGGCGGTATAATCAAATTCGGGAACTCACTGCAAGTCGCACGCGAACCCCGAGAGGGACTTTCTCACCCGGAGGACATCATGCAATTCTTCCGCGACAGCATGCTCGAACTGATTATCCAGACCTCGACGAACCTCCCTCCGGATGTCCGCGCGGCGATGGCGAATGCCCTCAAGAAAGAAGACCCGTCCACGCAGGCCGGCCAGGCTCTTGCCATCATCGGGCAGAGCATCGACATGTCCTTTGACGACGAGGGGCCGATCTGCCAGGACACCGGCTTCCCCACCTTTGAAATCAAAACGCCGGTGGGCGCGAACCAGATCGAGATGAAAAAGCGAATCCTCGACGCCGTCGTCGAGGCGACCAGGCGGGGGAAACTGCGGCCGAACTCCGTGGACTCCGTCACGGGGAAAAACAGCGGGAACAACCTCGGTCCCGGCACGCCCGCCATCCACTTTGAGCAGTGGGAGAACCCGGATATCGAGGTCCGCCTGATCCTGAAAGGCGGCGGCTGCGAAAACAAAAACATCCAGTATTCCCTTCCCTGCGCGCTCGAACACCTGGGCCGCGCCGACCGCGACCTGGAAGGCGTGCGGAAGTGCCTCCTGCACGCAGTCTGGCAAGCCCAGGGCCAGGGGTGCGGCCCGGGAGCGCTGGGCGTGTCGATCGGCAGCGACCGCGCCGAGGGCTACCACCTTGCCAAGCTCGAACTCTTCCGGCCCCTTGATGACGTGAACCCCGACCCGGTCCTGGCAAAACTCGAAAAGGAAGTCATGGAGGAGTCCAACAAGCTGGGAGTCGGCACGATGGGCTTCGGCGGAAAAGTTTCACTGATCGGGTGCAAGATAA
>QHZM01000283.1 GCA_003224665.1 Acidobacteriota bacterium | reverse complement strand
CTCGAGGACGTGATCTGCTCGGCGTCGCCCTGCTCGCCGTCGGAACGGCGGCCAAGGTCTATCCGGCCGTGATCGTCCCGCTCGCGATCGTCTACGTCTGGAAGCGTGCCGGGGCGCGCGGCGCGGCGATCGCCGCTGGTCTCTTCTGCGCGGTCGCGGGGGCGATCATGCTGCCGTTCGCGGCGCTCGGCCTCGGCGGCCTCGGCTATAGCTTCTATACGCAGACCACGCGGGCGCTCGAGTTCGAGAGCCTGGGCGGAGCGCTCTTGCTCGCGGCGCACAAGCTCGGTCTCTACCACGCGGGGATCGTCGACCAGCTCTCGTTCAACCTCGTGGGCACGACGCCGAAGGTGCTCGGCGCGCTGCTGACGGTGGCGGAGATCTTGTTGCTGCTCTGCGTCTGGTTCTGGTTCGCACGCAGCCGGGCGGGGGTGGACGAGCTCTTGCTTGCGGCCGCGGCCGCGGTGACCGTTTTCGTCGCGTTCGGCAAGGTGCTCTCGCCGCAGTACCTGATCTGGCTCGTTCCGCTCGTCCCGCTCGCGGCCGGCCGCTTCGGAGCGCTCGCCTCGGGACTGCTCGTGGCTGCGCTCCTGCTCACGCAAGGTTGGTTTCCGCGCCGCTTTCACGACGCGGTGAGCCTCGGCGATTCGGACTGGCTCATCGTCGCCCGGGACGGCGTGCTGGTGGCGCTCGCCGGGCTCCTCTTGTTCGCGCTTCGGCGCCTTTCGGCTCAGCCGTCGAGGGCGGCGCGCAGCGAAGCGACGTAGCTGCAAAGCGCAGCGGGACCCTCTTCCGCGACCTCGACCGCCCGTGACCCGACGACGATTCCGTCCGCGAGCTCGGCCGCGGCCCGGGCATGGTCGGTCGTCGAGATGCCGAAGCCGGCGTACAGCGGTCGATCCGTCGCAGCGCGTGCGCGTGAGACGAGGCCTGCGAGCGCGGGGGAGACCTCCGACCGTGTCCCGGTCGTCCCGGTCACGGTCACGAGGTAGAGCCAGCCGTCGGTCTGCGCGGCGGCGATCCGGAGCCGCTCGTCCGTCGACGTGGGCGCGACGAGCTGGACGCGTTTCAGCTCCGGCCCCTCGCCGGCCGGCAAGTCGGCGACGATCAGGCTCGTCGCGCCGGCCGCGCGGGCGTCGACCGCGAAGCGCTCGTAGCCGTAGGCCTCGAGCAGCGCCGCATAGGTCATCGGCACGAGCGGGACGTCGAGCCGCTCCCGCACGTGCGCCAGGCACTCGAGGCAGGCACGCGTCCGCATGCCGGCCGCGAGCGCGCGCTCGGCGGCACGCCGGATCACCGGGCCGTCCGCGAGCGGATCGGAAAACGGCACGCCCAGCTCAATCACGTCCGCGCCCGCGCGGTCCACGGCGGCAAGCAGTTCTCCCGTCACTTCGAGCCGGGGGTCGCCCGCCGTCAAGTAAACGACCAGCCCTTTGGCGCGGCGCTCGCGCAAATCTCGAAATTTCGCTTCAATCCGCGATGTCGAAACTGCGGGCATCTCACAATTTTAGATTTAAGATTTGTGATTTTCGATTGCTGATTGAAGGTTCAAGATAGAATTTTATTCAATCTCCAATCATCAATCGTCAATCAAAGAATCCCCGCCGACTGAAAAATCCCCAGGTCTTTGTCCCCGCGCCCCGAAAGGTTGATGACCACGATGGCATCGCGCGGCATCTTCGGGGCGCGCTTCAAGACTTCTGCGACCGCGTGCGCCGGCTCGAGCGCCGGGATGATGCCCTCCGTGCGCGCCAGAACACGCGCCCCTTCGAGCGCTTCCTCGTCGGTCGCAAAATCATATTCCACCCGACCGATCTCGCGCAGATAACTGTGCTCGGGTCCGACCGCGGCGTAATCGAGCCCCGCCGAAATCGAGTGCGTGTTTGAGATCAAGCCGTCCGGAGTCTGGAGGACGTAAGTGTAAGTGCCGTGAAGCACGCCGGGCTTGCCTCCGGAAAAACGCGCCGCGTGGTCGCCGAGATTCAGCGACCGGCCGCCCGCTTCCACGCCGACCATCTTGACCTTCGGGTCGGCGAGGAAATCGTAGAACAGCCCGATGGAATTGCTTCCCCCGCCCACGCAGGCGATGAGGCAATCCGGAAGCCTTCCGGCCGCTGCCAGGACCTGCTCACGCGCTTCCCGGCCAATCACCCGGTGGAATTCGCGCACCATTTTAGGATAAGGATGAGGTCCGAGGACCGATCCTAACAGGTAATGCGTGTTGTGGACGTTCGTCACCCAGTCGCGCATGGCCTCGTTGATGGCGTCTTTGAGCGTTTTCGAACCTGAGGCTACCGGCACGACTTCCGTGCCCAGCAGGCGCATCCGATAGACGTTGGGAGCCTGGCGGGCCATGTCTTCCTCGCCCATGTAAACAGTGCATTCGAGCCCCAGGAAGGCCGCCACAGCCGCCGTCGCCACGCCGTGCTGCCCGGCCCCGGTCTCCGCAATCAGCCTGGACTTCCCCATCCGGCGCGCGAGCAGGCCTTGCCCAAGGCAATTGTTGATCTTGTGAGCGCCCGTATGGAGCAGGTCCTCGCGCTTGAGGTAGAGCTGCGCGCCGCCCAGGCGTTCCGTGAGCCGCCGGGCGTGGAAGAGCGGCGTGGGACGGCCCGCGAAATCTCTCAGCAGGCGGTCGAGTTCGGCCTGGAAATTCGGATCACGACGCGCAGCTTCGTACGCCTGCTCCAGTTCCTCGACCGGGTGCATCAGGGTTTCAGGCACAAAACGGCCACCGAATTCGCCGAAGCGCCCACGCGCGTCAGGCCACTCGCCCCGGATAACTTGTGCTCCCATATCTTTCAAACTCCACCACTCGCCCGCGAGCCGCTGGGCTTCCACCGAAGTTTAACCGCTTCTTGACCTCCGTAACAGGAGCATTGATGGACACGCTCGGAGGTTCCTGCCACCAACCTCAAAAGGCCTTCCGCCCGAATCCCTTTTGCGAGCGCTTGCTTGTGAATCCGGCAAGACAAGTTCTCCCGCACGCCCCGAGGGGGGCGCCCTAAAACAATGTATAAGACCAGAAAGTTTTCCCGGCGCGGGGCAGTGGCCCGGCTTTCCCCTAGAACTGGTTGCAAAACCTCTCTTTGGCCCTTTAGAATCAATGGCTTAGGCGGACAAAAAGGTGGTTTTGCAATAGCTTCTAGTTACTTCGTCCGGTCGGCCTGCTCAACCTCGGCGAAAAACGCTCGCAGCCGGAAAGGATCTTTCTTTCCGGGGGCGGACTCTACGCCGCT
>QHZM01000282.1 GCA_003224665.1 Acidobacteriota bacterium | reverse complement strand
GACGGCTTCATCTCAAGTGGAAACACCCGGTGCGGTCTACGCCTCGCATCGGGTGTGGGGACGGAACGAGGCGGAGCCATGAACTCGGCCCCTCGCGAAAGCGCGGGATGCGAATCCTTCTTGCGATCAAGACGCGCGAAGGTGCCGGTAAACGAGTCCCCGGAAAGTCTCTTTGCTCTCTCTTGGCGTACTTGGATTTGCCCGGTGGGCTTCGGAGCCTCGCGCGACGGCCGCTTCCACCAGGGCATGGTCAGGTGCCCACTGGCAGACAGGGTCGGTTTTTGCTGCGTCGCCGGCCAGAGCAAATGCCTGGCAGCGGCATCCGCCGAAATCCTCGAATCGCCTGGAGCAACTCCGGCACGGCTCCGGCATCCAGTCCCAGCCTCTAAAGCGGTTAAAAGCGGGCGACTGATACCAGATCCAACTCAAGCTGCGCTCCTGCACAGAGTCGAACCGAAGTGTCTTGATCGTTTTCGCAACCGGGCAAGGCAACACGAAACCGTCAGGACTCACCGTCAGGTGAATTCTTCCCCAACCGCCCATACACGGCTTTGGGAATCGCTCGTAGTAATCAGAGCGCACCCAGATCAGCTCCATCTTCCCGCGCAAGAAAGCCTTCTTACGCTGATAGACGGCCTCCGCCTTCTCAAGCTGCTCTCGAGACGGGAGGAGGCGCTCGAGGTTCACAAGTGCCCACCCGTAGTACTGCGCGTTGGCGAGCTCCAGTCGTTCAGCGCCCCACGACAGACACAGATCAATGATTTCTTCGACGCGCTCGAGGTTCAGGCGGTGCAAGACCACATTCATGCTGAGGGGGAGACCGGCCTCGCGCGCGGCTTCGGTGGCCTGCTGCTTGGCGGCAAAGGCCTTGCGACCGGCCATCGAGTCAGAAAGTACAGCCCCTGCATCCTGCACGCTGAGCTGGACGCTATCGAGGCCATCGTCCGCAAGCGCGCGTGCGCGGGGCCGGGTGAGCCCCAGACCGCTCGTAATCAGGTTCGTGTAAAGGCCGAGCGCTCGAGCGCGACGTACCATTTGCTCAAGATCAGCCCGGTCGAGCGGCTCGCCTCCCGAAAAGTGGACCTGGACGACGCCCAGGGCGTGTGCCTGCTCGAGCACGCGCAGCCAGTCCTCCGTCGCGAGTTCTGTTTGGGGGGCACTGAGCTCCAGAGGATTTGAGCAGTAAACGCAATGCAGCGGACAGCGGTGGGTGATCTCCGCCAGGAGCGAATAGGGCGCGGGCACGCCGGAGTTCTGGGTCATGGATTTACTCGATCCATCCCTGGTCCGCGACGGTGCGGAGGAACTCAAGGACTTCCTGTTCAAGTTCCGCCTGCCCGTATTGTGCTTCGAGCGCCTTCGTGATTTCGCGGACCGTCCTCGTTCCGTCGCAAAGGCGCAGGATGGCAGCTCCTGTCGGGTTCAGCTTGACGACGCGCTCAGGCAGGAGCAGGAAATCCGTTTTCCGAACCTCTTCATAACGCAGACGCGCTTTCCGCACCAGAGAAGGCTTCGAGTCCGCCGTCAGGTCTCCGAGCATCGTCGTGTCTCGGCTACTTCGAATAAGCAGATTGAACGGCGTCAAGGATGCTCCAAAGCACGTCGCACTTGAAGCTCACCGCCGCCAAGGCCCTTTGCTGATCTTCAGGCGTTTTGGCGTAGCGGACCACCAAATCTAGGGCGTGATCAGCATCCCGTGGAGCTTGCGCCAGCCGGCGGCGAAAGTATTCGAGGCCCGACGCCGGGACCCACGGGTAGTGCTTCTCAAACACCTCGATTCGCCTGGCGATGAGGTCCGGGGCAAAAAGTTCCGTAAGAGAGGCGGCCACGACTTCGGGCCACGGCCCGAGCCGACAAAAGTTCACATAGGCGTCCACTGCAAAGCGGGCGCCGGGAAGGACTCGCCCGTCGTCCATCATCTCCTCCCGAGGGATTCCGGCGGCCTCGCACAGCCGCATCCACGCCTCAATGCCGCCCTCGCTTCCTTCGCGCCCGTCGTGATCGATGATCCGCTGGACCCACCGCCGGCGGTCTTCCCGGCTTGGAAGCTTTGAAAGAATGAAGGAATCTTTGACGGGGATGTTCCTCTGGTAATAAAAACGGTTCAAGATCCAACCCCGGACCTGACTCTGGCTGAGCGCGCCCTTATGCATCAACACGTGGAAAGGGTGCTTGTCGTGATATTTCTCATGACCGACGGCGCGCAGGCGGCGGATGAATTCCTCCGCGCTCCAAAGTTCGCCCACCTCAGACCCTCACTTCCAGCCCGTCCCACCCCACTTCGATCCCCGCGCCGGCCAGGAGGAGGCGCTCCGGCGATGATTCGTTCAGGACCGGATTCGTGTTATTGACGTGGACGTACACTTTACGTTTGACTCGCAGGGCGGACAGGTGCTCGGCGCTGCCCCCCGCACCGCCAATAGGCAAATGACCCATTTCGCGCGCCGTGAGCTGCCCGGCACGCATACGGATCATCTCGTCGTCACTCCAAAAGGTCCCATCCAGAAACGCGCAATTTGCTCCGGCCAGCTCGACGTCGAGCTCCGGAACCCAAGCTTCGATGGCCGGGGCAAATATGGCTACGCCTTTAGATTCAACATCTTCCAGGCGATAGGCGACAACCCATTCGGTTCCGGCGCTGGATTCTCGCGCATACCGCGGTGGTTTCCGCCCGATCCGGAAGGCCCTCACCTGGAGGTTTCCCCCATCCAGGAGAAAAGTTTCATTGGTCCTGATCTCACGCCAGTGGACGTTTGCATAGCACTCGATCAACCGCGCCACAGGAAAGACCCGGGTCAGGCATTCAAGGATCGTCTCGGTACCGCAAACCTCGAGCGCAGCACCTCCTCGCAGAATGAGAAGGCCGATAGTATGGTCGAGTTCGGCGTCGGTCAAGAGCACTTCGCGCACGGGGGATTCGCGAATGCCCTGGCCCGGCTGGAGAGGCGTGTAGGACTCGATTTGAAGGTGGACGTCCGGTGTCGCGTTAAGCAGCGTCCAATTCTTGCCCGACGCACTTACCGCGAGGGAGGTGTGGAACCGGCAGCGAGACGACGAGGGCCTCGATCGCACACGCCGGCAGGACTCACAGGCGCAATTCCATTGGGGATAACCGCCTCCCGCGGCTGCCCCCAGGAGTCGCAGGACCATCCTCATCCCCTCCGGATGCGTGTTGAGCCCGACCGCAGAGCCCGCCCTTACGCCGTGTAAACGTAGGCTGACACTTCGCAGCAGGTCTCAATGACTTCGAATTTTGGTTTTTCCCACATCGTAGGCCAGGAAAGATTGTACTCAACCAGGGAAAATTTTCAAGCCAAGAATGTGCCCCCGCCAACAGGAGTCAGCCGGCCTTTCCCGACAGGTCATCTTTTGATCCTGAGCCCCTGCTTGCCCCCTCGGAGGCCCATAGCCTCGAATTGACCGCTTCCTGGGTGCCCTTTTGAAGGCGACGTAAGGATAAGCAGGTTTTAATTTTGTGTGGTAGAATAGGAGCAGTTTTGCACATCCCAATGAGGGAGTTGATTCTGCCTTTGAAGCCGCAGCAAACCCGAAAGTATCCCCGCGTAAGAGCAAAGTTCCGTGTGAATTGCACGGTCGGCAACCAGACTTTTCCCGCGAGGGCCTCGACCCTCGGTGGGGGAGGACTTTTTCTTGACACCGACCGGCCGCTTGCTAAGGGGACTGAAGTCCACGCCCGGTTCCGGCCCGCAAAGCACCTCCCCCAAATCGAAGCGAAGGCCAGGGTCTGCTATGTATTGAGGGGCCGCGGCGTAGCGCTCGAGTTTATGGGCCTGACGCCCGACCAGCTTCAGATTCTCCTGCGCATGATCCATCGCAAGCCCAGTGATCGGCGGGATTTCGCCCGCGCTCCGCTCGCGACCCAAATTCAGTCTCAGGACTGCATGGCACTCGCTTTCGCCAGGAACGTCGGCGAAGGCGGGATGTTTATTGAGACCAAGGACCCATTGCCATTGGGCGTGAAACTCAACCTGCGATTCAACCTCAACGACGATGGGCCCGCGGTCGTTGCGGTCGCCGAAGTCACCTATACGGTCTCCAGGATGGGCATGGGTGTGCAGTTTCTTGACCTCGCGCCGGCAGACCGCAAACGAATCGAGACCCACGTCGTAAAGGCCCAGACAGCGGACCAGGTTGCCGCAGGGACTGAAAGCCCGATTTAGAAGAAGCCAGCCTGCCGCGCGCGCTGCGCTCCCCCATTTAGGTTTTTCGCTTGAAAACAGACGCTACGGGCCCTGGCACGACCCCGTAATGAAAGGCGGAGTTACCAGAGGATTTTCCGTGAAACCTCCGGCTCGGGGTTTGGGCTGTCGGGGCGAGTGACTAGGTGCGGGAGCGCACCAAGGAGAGGAACTCCTCGCGGGTTTTCTGCTCGTCCCTGAACACCCCCAGCATGCCGGAGGTGACGGCAACAGAGTTCTGCTTTTCGACGCCGCGCATGATCATGCAAAGGTGCCTGGCTTCGATGACGACTCCAACGCCGCGCGGATTGATCTTTTCCATGATCGTCTCGGCAATCTGGTTCGTCAATCGCTCCTGGAGTTGCAGCCGCCGCGCGAAGACCTCCACCAGCCGGGGAATCTTGCTGAGGCCGATGACCTTTTTCGACGGAATATAGCCGATGTGGCAACGACCGAAGAAGGGTAGGAGGTGGTGCTCGCAAAGGCTGAAAACCTCGATGTCCTTCACGATGACCATCTCTTCGTAGGCCACCTCGTAAAACGCACCGTTCAGCAACTCGTCCACATCCTGCGTATAACCGCTGGTCAAGAACTTAAGAGACTGCGCCGCCCGCCGCGGCGTCTTGATCAAGCCTTCTCGTCCGGGGGCCTCGCCGACTTGACGGAGGACTTCGCGAATTGCGTCTTCAAGGGGATCGCTCCCGGCGGCCTTTTCAAGGTCTGACAGAGTGGTCAATCGCTCTGCTTTCATAGGCATTAGGCGCGGTCCAGTTGGGCGACTTCAGCTCGGAGCTTATGTGTGCGAAGCAAAGACCATTATAATGGACGCCTGCTGTATGAGCAAAAAGAATCTGATTGCGACGCTCCTGGCGGGCCTAATTGCCGGCGCTGCACTGTTCCTCGCCGTCCGCAAGCCGCAGGCGGGTCCGGTGGCGGTCGGGGACCTCGCGCCGGATTTCACCCTCCCTTCCCTGGATTCACGCACCCTTACGCTCCGGGACTACCGGCGCCAAGTGGTGATTTTGAACTTCTGGGCCACCTGGTGCCCACCGTGTGTCGAGGAGGCGCCCAGTCTGGAAGCGTTTGCGGAAGCTACGCGGGGTCATGGAGTGACGGTGATTGGAGTCAGCGTGGACCAGAACGTAGACAAACTCCGGGAATTCGTCTCGCGACACCGACTTTCCTTCGCCATCGTGCGCGACCCGGACCAAGCCCTGGCCTCCCGCTTCGGCACGTACAAGTTCCCCGAGACTTACATGCTTGACCGGGACGGGAAAGTGGCCGAAAAAATCATCGGCCCCATCGACTGGCAGGACCCTCGCATGCTCTCATTCGTTCACGCCCTTGCAGGCATTCAGGACAGACAGGGACTTTGAGAGCACTCGCGAAACGAAGCGAGCATGAATGGAGGCAGGCCATTCCCCTCACGCTGGCACTCCCGTCGCGCCTTTACTTGCTCTTCCGGCTCAACTTACCGAGGACGGTGTGCCATAGGTTCACGACTTCGGAGATTACCGCCTCTTCCGGGACGTTCATTCTAGCCTGCCGGTTAAACAACCGGGCCTGGTAAACGATTCCCGCCAGAGAGGCGGCTACTAAAGGTGAGAGGTCTGTGTCCTTGGGAAGGTTTGTCGGTTGAGCGGCCCACTTTTTCGCCATGATTTCCTCGCAGAGGTAATTGTTCGGGGGGATTCTAACACAGTGATTCATCTGCATCCCTTCCTCGCGACCCATTTCTGGCGACGAGGACCCGTTTTCAGGCCAGTGCACTCCGCTCAGGCTTTATAGATTGCCGCACTGTGTCGTCTTGCAGTAAATTTGTCGGAGAGGTGATCGAGTGGACCAGCGTCGCACTGCGCAAAACAGCCTCTCTGCCGCCGACTCCCGCAAGGCCGCTCCCGCGGCCAAAGACCCCGTCTGCGGCATGCAGGTAAAACCGGAAAAAGCCTCCGGAAAATACGAGCACGCGGGACAAACTTACTTCTTCTGCAGCCAGCATTGTCTTGAGAAATTCCGCGCCGAGCCGGCGAAGTACGTCCCGGATTCATCCCCCGCGCTCCCGACCGCTTCGCCTGGACCCCCCCGAGCCTCGGCTTCCCCAGATGCGGAGCCGCAGTACACTTGCCCGATGCACCCGGAAGTCCGCCAGCCGAACCCTGGAGCCTGTCCAAAGTGCGGCATGGCGCTCGAAAAGGTGATCGACCTCGCTCCGGCGACTCGAACAGAGTTCCTCTGTCCGATGCATCCCGAGGTGTCGCGCGAGGAGCCAGGCGCCTGTCCTATTTGCGGGATGGCGCTTGAGCCTCGTCTGCTGACTCACGAAGAGGAGGTCAATCCGGAGCTCGTGGACATGACGCGCCGGTTCTGGGTCAGCCTTATTCTGACGGCGCCGATTTTTTTCTTGGCGATGTCCGCCATGTTCCCGGGACTACTCAAGCATCGGCCGTCCGGCCGCGTCCTTCACTGGATCGAGCTGGGGCTTGCCACTCCCGTGGTGATATGGGGAGGCTTCCCATTTTTCGAGCGCGCCTACATGTCGATCGTCAATCGCAGCCTGAACATGTTCACACTCATCGCCACGGGGACCGGGGCTGCGTATCTTTACAGCCTTGTTGCCGCCCTTTTCTCGAACCTCTTCCCGGTCTCCTACCGCGGGCCAAACGGCGAAGTGCCTGTCTATTTTGAGGCGGCCGCAACTATTACGACCCTGGTGCTCCTCGGCCAAGTCCTCGAGCTGCGCGCGCGCAGCCGGACAGCAAGCGCCCTGAGGACCCTCATAGGACTGGCCCCAAAGAAGGCCCGGTTGCGGCGCGAGGGTACGGGCGGGTGGTCGAGGGGTCGAGCTATGTGGATGAGTCCATGATCACGGGTGAACCCGACCCCGTGGAAAAATCCACGGGAAGCCAGGTCACGGGCGGTACCTTGAATGGCGCCGGGACGTTTCTTATGCTGGCCGAGAGGGTAGGCAGCGCGACCCTGTTGGCCCAGATTGTGCGCATGGTCGGGGAAGCCCAGCGGAGCCGGCCTCCCATCCAGCGCCTTGCGGACACAGTCTCCGCCTACTTCGTCCCAGCCGTCGTACTCGTCGCCGCGCTTACTTTTGTGATCTGGGTCGTGAAGGGCCCGGAGCCTCGCCTGGTCCATGCCCTGGTCAACGCCGTCGCAGTCTTGATCATCGCCTGCCCTTGCGCGCTCGGCTTGGCCACGCCGATGTCCGTCATGGTGGGAACGGGGCGTGGCGCCACGGCGGGAGTCTTGATCAAGAATGCAGAGGCCCTCGAAATTTTCGAAAAAGTGGACACCTTGTTGTTGGATAAGACCGGCACGCTCACGGAGGGCAAGCCCCGCCTCGTTTCCGTCGTCGGGCGATCAAGATGGACCGAATCGCAGTTGCTCTCCCTGGCCGCGAGCCTCGAACAGGGGAGCGAGCATCCTCTCGCTTCAGCGATTCTGGCGGCAGCCCGCGAGCGAGGGCTTGGGCTCTCCGCTTGCCAGGAATTCCGTTCTCTGGCGGGAAGGGGCGTGACCGGCAAGGTGGATGGCCACTCGGTGGCGCTTGGCAACCGCAAGCTGCTCGAAGAGCTCGGCGTCAGCGCCGGCGAATTGGTTAGCCACGCTGAGGCACTTCGCCGAGACGGCCAGACCGCCGTGTTCGTTGTCGTTGACCGGCAGCCCGCCGGGCTCCTCGCGGTCGCCGACCCGATAAAAAAGTCCGCCCGAGAAGCCATTCAGGTGCTTCAACAGAACGGCATCCGCGTGGTCATGTTGACCGGCGACAGCCGCACGAACGCGGAGGCTGTAGCGCGAAAACTTGGCATCGACGAAATCGAAGCAGAAGTCCTGCCGGAGCGAAAGTTTGAGGTCATCAAGCGCCTTCAGACTCAGGGTCATCGGGTGGGGATGGCGGGAGACGGAATAAACGATGCCGCGGCCCTGGCCCAGGCTCATGTGGGCATTGCGATGGGTACCGGCACGGACGTGGCCATGAAGAGCGCGGGCATCACTCTGGTAAAAGGAGACCTGAAAGGCATCGTGCGGGCGCGGCGCCTCAGCCAAAGCACGATGCGGAACATCCGCCAAAACCTGTTCTTCGCTTTTATCTACAACATCATAGGGATCCCGGTCGCCGCAGGTGTCCTCTATCCGATGTTCGGACTGCTACTCAGTCCCGTGATCGCCAGCGCAGCAATGACCTTCAGCTCTTTGACCGTCGTCGGCAACGCGCTAAGGCTGCGTAAACTGGCCCTTTAATAAAACTCGTGCGCGCCATTGGGGCAGGAGCTTCCCTAGAATGACTTTCGTTTGCGCCCGTTACCGGCTCGCGGGTGACTTAACTACGAAGGAACTCGAGAAACTCGGCCATCTCTCAACCTTTTATGGCATCCGCGGCCTGTCTATTGAGGACCGCGACCTTTTTGTTGAATATGATGCCTCACGCATCCGCGAAGCGGAAGTCTTGGCTGCTCTCCGACGGACCGGGATCCCTGCCGAACCGCTCGAGCCAATCCCTTTCGGGGGTCTCGACCGTACCGGTGAGTCACGAGATTTCGCCTGGCCCACCCGAGGGCTGAGCCCTGCAAATCAAAAACAGAAGTAGCCCGAGCGGTCCTCTCGGCGCGCAATCGGCGGCCTGCCATCCAGATAAAACAGGGAACTAGTCTGTTTGAAGGAAGACTGCTCTTCGAGCGAGACCGGGCAGTCTCGCTTTTACTTCACGATCTTATCGGCCTCAGTCAGGTCAGAGACACAAAGGATAATGGTCGCGTTTCCGGCTCCCTTCAGGATGCTGCCGTAGGCGTACTT
>QHZM01000281.1 GCA_003224665.1 Acidobacteriota bacterium | reverse complement strand
CACCCAGCCCCAGGTGCCTGTAAATGTTTTCGATGACCACGACGGCGTCGTCAATAATCAGGCCGATGGCGATGGCGAGCCCGCCCAGCGACATCAAGTTGAGCGTCCCTCCAAAAATATTCATGAAGAAGAAAGTCCCGATGACGGTAATAGGGAGCGTGGTGGCGGCAATCAGCGTGGTGCGGCCTTCGCGGAGGAAGATAAAAAGAATCAGAGCGGCAAGCACACCGCCGACCAGGATGGCGTCGCGGACGCTCCCCATCGCTTCGCGCACGAATTCGCCGAGGTCATAGACCACAGAAAGGCGCAAGGTCGAGGGGATGGCCGAACCGAGGTGGCTCGCAACCGATTTCACCTGGCGGGATACCTGGATGATGTTGCCGCCGATTTGGCGGGCGATGGTGATCAGCGCAGCCGGTTCACCGTTGCCGGAGATGAGCATCCGCCGGTCTTCGACTCCCTGGCGGACATCCGCGACGTCGCGGAGGCGGATGGGCACCTGGTTTTCGACCGCGACGATCGTGTTGCGAATGTCCTCGAGGCTGGTGAACTGCCCGGTGGCCAGGACGAGGTAACGCGAGTAGTTCTTGTCCAGCCGCCCCACCGAGTTGACTTCGTTCGTCTCGCGTAACCGCTCGGCGATTTCGGTGAGCGCCAGGCGGTGGGCCAAGGCTTTCTGCGGGTCAACGATGACGGAAATTTCCCGCACGTCACTGGCCTGGACCTCTACCAGCGAGACGCCGGGCACGCGAGTGAAAAGCGGCCGGAGGACGAAAAAAGAGTAGTCGCGCAGGTCGGAAGCCGGAACGTTTCCGTTGAGCACGTAACTCAAGATGGGCCAGATCGCCGGAGTCAGCCGCTCGATCTCGATTTCCGTCTCCGGCGGCATATCGCCGCGCGCCGTGCTGACGCGCGCCTGCACGAGCTGGAGCGCGTACTGCAAGTCCACGCCCGGGTTGAAGATCAGCGATATCTCCGCTGCGCCGCGGATTGTCCTCGAGCGTACGCGCCGCACGCCCAGCACGGTGCTGACGCTTTCCTCGATGGGCCGGGTCACCGTCAGCAGCATCGTCTGGGGCGAGATATCGCCGGAGTGGACCAGGATTTCAATCCGGGGAAACTGGAGTTCGGGATAGATATTGCTGGGCAGACGGAAGAGAGAAACCAGGCCCGCGACAACGAGCAGGGCGGTGAGGAGGAGGAGGGCGCGGCTGTGCCGCCGTGAAAACCTGACGATGTTCATGACTTCACTTTGATCTTCGCTTTGTCGCCCAGTCCGTAGCCGCCGGTCAGGATCACGGTCTCGCCTTCGTGGATGCCGGAAAGCACTTCCACCTGGTCCTCGAGCTCCAGCCCCAACTTCACGGGGACCGCCTCGGCGTCTTCGCCCTCGACGCGAAAGATGCGCGCCTGCCCTTGTTCATCTCGATAGATGGCCTGGGCCGGCACCACGAGCGCACCCGAATGGGTCTCTAGCGACACCGCGGCGGTGAGGAACATCCCGAGCCGCAGGAATCCCGTGTTATTGGCGATGCGGATCCGTACCAGTCCCACATTGGTCGAGGGATCGACGGCGGGTGAAATGGCGACGATACGGCCCGCGAATTTTTTATCGGGGAAGGTTTCCGTCGTGACGGTCAGAGTTTGGCCGACGCGGATTTTCCCGAGGTACACCGCCGGCACGTTTCCGAAAAGCTCCGCCTGGCTGAGGTTTGCGACTTCGAAAAGAGGCTGGGCGGCGGTGCCGTCCACCTGCTCGCCGACGCTGGCGAAGCGCTTGACCACGATGCCGTCGAGCGGCGAAGAGACTTCGGTGCGGGCGAGCTGGAGGCGAGCGAGGCGAAGCGTGGCTTCCCCCTGCTGCACGGAGGCGGTCGTAACGCTCTCCTGGGTGCGGGCGTCTTCCAGGTCTTTGCGCGCGGCGATGCCCCGGCCGAAAAGGTTCTCGTTACGCTCGCGGTTCAGGCGGGCGTTCTCGAGGCTGGCTTTGGCCTGATCGAGCGCTGACTCCGCCTGCTGTGCCATGTCGCGGTAAGTGTGGTCGTCAATCTTCGCGAGCAACTGACCGCGCGGCACCCGGTCGCCCTCCGACACGAGCATGCTGGCAATGCGCCCGGCAACAAGCGCGCTGACGCGGACGTCCTGGTTGGGCAGGGCTGCAATCGTGCCGGTCACGGAAAGCGTTTGGCTGATCGCGGCCCGCTTCACGCGGGTTAAAGTGACCTCCGCGACGACGGCTTCCGGCTTGGCGGACTCGTCTTCATCGCCCGCCGCCGGCTTGCGCGAGCACGCGGAAAACCACGTCGCGCTCAGTACGAGCGCCGCGTAACCCGCGAAAGCCCGCTTCGCCAGTTTCCGGGATGGCCTCGGTCTTGTGATTACCGGCTGCATGGGACCTTCAACCACTCATCGTTCACGGATGTCCGCCGTCGAGCGGGGCTCCGACTGTTTCCTCGAGGACTGCAAAGGCATTATGCGCGCCGAGCAGGCCTTCCAGGTAGCCGCGTTCGGCCTCGCGGACGTTCCGCTGCGCCTCGATGACCACGAGGAGGCTGGACTTGCCGGCGCGGTAGCTCTCTTCGCTCATGCGCTCGAGCTGACGCGCCGTGGGCAGGACCGTTTGCCGATAAATCTCCACCCGCGTCTGCTGGGCGTTCAGGCCGAGAAAAGCGGCTTCGACGCGCCCGGCCATCGAGCGACGAGTAGCCTCCGCTTCCCCTTCAAGCACCCGCTCGTTCGCAAGCGACTGAGCAATCTCACCCTGGTTGCGAGTGAAGAGCGGGATCGTTAGCCCGACTTGGCTCCGCGGCCCCACGCGGAAATCCGGCGGCGAGTTGAAGTCCGTCCCGAGCTCGAGGTCGAGGTTCGGGACCCGTTGCGCCTTCAGCAGCGCGCGGCGACTCTGCTCAATCTTTTGTTCCTGAGCCAGGTGCTCGAGCGCGGCATTGGTGGCGTACGCGCGCTGGATAAGGTCGGCGAGGGAGTAGCTCGGAGGCAAATCGGCGAGCGCTTCGGCAAGCCCCCAAGGCGTGCCGGAAGGTTCATTCAAAAGAGCGTTGAGCTCGCTCAGGGCCACCTTCTCTACCTGGGCGGCGATTTTAGACTCAGCTTCGGCGCGCGAGACCTCGAGCTCCCCCTGGATGACTTCAAGCTGGGGAACGGCGCCGGCTTCGAAACGCTCCTGGGCGATCTGCTTGAGCCGCCGGGCGAGCCCCAGCACCTGAGCCAACCGGTCCGACTCGGCGCGAGCGAACGCGAGGCGATAGTAGGCCAGGCGGGTCTCCCGTCGGACCTGGCGGGAGAAAGTCGAGATTTCAACTTCTGTCAGCCTCCCTTCCTGGTGAGCGACTTCAATCCGGTGGCCGCGTTTCCCGCCAAGCTCGATGGGCTGGCCAAAAAAGAGGCCTTCGTGCGGGGTGTCGCGCAGGGCAGTGAAATTGACCGTCGGGTTGGGAATCTGCC
>QHZM01000280.1 GCA_003224665.1 Acidobacteriota bacterium | reverse complement strand
CTTTGCCCATCGGTGCACAGGCGCCCGATTTCTGTCTGCCGGGAATCGACGACAACGTCCACTGCCTGAAGGACTATGCTTCGAGCAAAGTCCTCGTGATTATTTTCACCTGCAACCACTGCCCGACCGCGCAACTCTACGAGACCCGCATCAAGCATCTGGTTTCGGACTATCAGGGTCGTAGCGTCGCCCTTGTCGCGATCGAGCCGAACAACCCGAACGCCGTTCGCCTTGACGAGCTAGGTTACACGGACGTCAGCGACTCACTCCCCGAAATGAAAATTCGCGCCGAGTTCCGCCACTTCAATTTCCCATACCTCTATGATGGTGATGCACAGAAAGTGGCGCGTGCCTACGGACCTACCGCTACGCCGCACCTTTTTATTTTTGATTCAGAGCGCAAGTTGCGCTACCAGGGGCGGATTGACGATAATCCCCGAGAGGCGCTGGTGACCAAGCGGGACGCCCGCGACGCCATTGACGCCCTCCTGGCGGACAAGCCCGTGCCCGTTGCCAAGACGCCCGCCGTCGGCTGCTCGACCAAGTGGATGTACAAGGAGCAGGAGCGCAAGGCGGAACTCGCCCGCATCGAAGGCGAAGCCGTTACCGTGAAGCCGGTCAGTGCCGGCGACCTCGCGGCCCTTCGCAAAAACTCCACGGGCAAGCTGCTCCTGGTGGACTTCTGGGCCACCTGGTGCGGGCCTTGCCTCGACGAGTTTCCGGAGCTCGAGACGATGTATCGAATGTACCGGCATCGTCCCTTCGACTTGGTGACCGTCAGCACGAACTATCCGGACGAACAGGCCGGCGTCTTGTCCGCGCTCAAGCGACAGCGTGCCAGCGGCCCCAACCTCTTGTTTGGTTCAACGGAAATCTACTCGCTGATGGCGGCTTTCGATCCGGACTGGAACGCGGCAGTACCGTACACCATGCTGATTCGTTCCGGCGGAGAAGTGGTCTACAAGCGCCAGGGGCCTATCGATCCGCTTGAGTTGCGCCGCCTGATCATCGCGAACCTCGCCGATGATGATTACATCGGCCACCAAGCATACTGGCGGGCGGCGGTCTATGGAGCGACCGGCAGCCAGTAACCGTCGATGCGCGGAGTCTGTGGCATATTGTCATTCGGCCCTTGCGAAATTCAGTCACCGGACCGGACTACTTAGCCCAAACCCGCTGCCACGGCCGCATCCGATAACTCACCTCCCAATCCCCGTGAAAAATCCTGACGCTGGCCACCCGGCCAGCTTTTATTTTGCACCAGTCTCGGGCCGGCCTGCGGTACCGATCATGGAATTTAACCTCGACCGCGATAATTCGGGTCGAGCACAATCTGCCACTCAAACCTTGCACGATCTGAGTTCCGTCCGCGTCTTCATTCAGACCTGGGCGTTCCCGCCAACACTCTTACGCGGCCGCAAATAGAAAAGCAATCCGGCGATCCCTAATCGCACGACTGAACGCCCCCAGACAAAATACGCAGGGTAGAATCTTCGGATATCGAAAGTCGCAAGAGAGACCAGGGGTGTTATAGCAAGGACACAAAGGCCCACAATGACGCCGTCAATGATCGCGACATTCCGCACCGGGTCGCGAGAGGCCAGGAAAAGCAGAACACAGAGCATGAGAAACAGGCCGCCCATTTCTTTAATGATGAAGAGGAGTAGTGTCGAAACCTCGGACTCCGGAGGCCGCATGAGAACTCGCATCAACAGCGGCTTACCACTGAAAATCATGAGCACACTGCCCACACCAACGAGTGCAGAAAAGACGCGGAGGACAATCCGCAACGCACGATAGGGTTGCGCTACCATGGGGCTCACCTCCCTTTACGGAAATTGAGCAAGCCTACTCTTAGACTTACTCCCGGTCAACGGCCGCTGCCGCACCCGGCCAAATTAGGTTTTCAATAATTCTGTTGAATACTCTGGGGGAAAGGAGCTCAAGAGAACCATCCGCGGTCGAGTGGCTTCCACTTTCTCGCACGAATCTACAGCATTCCCTCATCTCTCGGTCCCTGTTCCATTCAGCTTCCGCGCCGCCACAGAGAACTGTCCGGGAGAAGACAAAACAGGTTCATTTGGCCTCTGGGGTAGGTGCCGAGGAGCTGGCCTATTTCCTCTTGGGTCAACTTAACAAAGCGACGTAACTTCGGTGTCTATGATTTTAAGGCACCACGGAGAATCGGCCGAGAAGACTGGACGTATTGGAAACCCGACGATGGTGAGGGCTGAAATCCATTCTTGGTACCGCTTGACTTTGTGACGCCTGATGCCTAAAATATAACCAAAAGGTAAACCTTACAACACGATTGAGCGTTTCACCGTTCGTCCGCTTCGGGCGGCGGGCAGAGACCGAAAAAACTCTCTGGAGGTTGAGATGAGCAAGAGGTTCACTCGCGTCGGCAGGATCGTTTTGATCTCTGTTTGCTGGCCGGCCCTGGCTGCTCTTCCGGCGGCGGCCCAGCAGGGGAATAGCCGAGCCGCAGTCGTGCGTCTAATCCACCACGGCGTATCACGGCCCTTGCGGGACATCCCGCCATTGCCGGCGAGAGCCGAGCGGCGCATCATTCCTCTGCGGCGGCCTTCGCCAGTTGCGCCCACCGCACTGGCGGACCCGGTCGTCCAGCTTTCGGCGGGCACCTTTGTTTCGACAACCGCCGGCACAACCTTCGACGGCCTGGGGCAGGGAGCATACGGCTTCACCGTCCGTGCCGCTCCCCCGGACCCCAACGGCGCCGTGGGCGCCACCCAGTACGTGCAGTGGGTCAATTTGTCCTTCGCGATATTCGATAAGGCGACGGGCGTGCTGCTCTATGGGCCAGCCGCCGGAAATACGCCCTGGCAGGGGTCTGGACTGACTGCTTGCGCCAATAACAACGACGGCGACCCGATTATCGAATACGATAAAGCGGCGAACCGCTGGGTGTTTACCCAAATATCGTTCACGGGCGGCCCGCCCTATTACCAGTGCATCGCCATCTCGCAGACCTCCGATGCTACCGGGCCTTACTACCTGTACGCCTTGCAGTGGGTGAACAATACCCTGCCGGACTATCCGAAGCTGGGCGTCTGGCCGGACGCCTATTACATGTCATTCAATTTGTTTTCTGGCGGAATCTTCTTTATCGGCGCGCAGGCCTGTGCCCTGGACCGCAGCCTGATGCTCCAGAACCTGGACGCCACGGTCCAATGCTTTACTCTAGCCTTCAGTGCCGCGAGCCTGCTACCCTCTGATCTCGACGGGGTCACGCCGCCTCCCGCGGGCTCTCCCGACTTCTTTTTGACCCTTGGCTCAAATTCGCTTAGCCTTTACAGATTCCATGTTGACTTCGCGAACTCGAACAACACCACCCTGACCGGCCCAATCAGCATTCCCGTCGCCTCATTCAACAAAGCCTGCGGAGGAGGGACCTGCATCCCGCAATCGGGGACCAGCCAGCAACTCGACTCGATTGGCGACCGGCTGATGTACCGACTGGCCTACCGGAATTTTGGCGACCACGAGTCTCTGGTTGTCAACCACTCCGTGAACCCCGGCCGTAAGAAGTC